>DASRIM010000316.1:0-5533 GCA_035649995.1 Pyrinomonadaceae bacterium
GTTCATTCCGATCACGTTTGAGTGCACGGTGCTGGCGGCGGCGTTCTCCGCGGTGCTGGGCATGTTGATTCTGAATAAGTTGCCGCAGCCCTATCATCCGGTTTTCAACACGCCGAACTTCGCGCTGGCAACGCGCGACCGGTTCTTTCTGGCTGTGGAAGCAAACGATCCGAAGTTCGATCACGGCAAGGTTGTGGAATTGTTGAAGAGTCTGAATGCGACTGAAGTTAGCGATGTGGAAGTCTAGGAACAGGTTTCGTGTCTTGATGCTGATGGCAGGCCTATGCCTGGCGGGCGCAGGCTGCCGTCGCGATATGCAGGACCAGCCGAAGATGAAACCGTTCCGCGGATCGACGTTCTTCACCGATGGCCTGTCGGGTCGTCAGCCGATCGAAGGCACGGTACCGCGCGGGTTTATGCGCACCGATACTGAGTATTTTACGGGTAAAAAATCCGTGTCATCCGTTCAACCGGCGGTTGCTCAACCTTCTCCGACAAATGCGTTCGCGGATGACGTTGATACTTTTCCGTTTCCCATTACGAAAGAGACGGTCCAGCGCGGGCGTGAACGTTACGAGATCTTCTGTAGCGTCTGCCACGGTTCGACTGGAAACGGCGACGGCATGGTCGTGCGTCGCGGTTTCCGTCGCGCGGCGTCGTTCAACGACGACCGCCTCCGCCAGGCGCCGGTTGGACACTTCTTCGACGCGATCACGAACGGCTGGGGCGCGATGCCTTCGTACTCGTCGCAAATCCCGGTACAGGATCGCTGGGCCATCATCGCCTACATCCGCGCGCTGCAACTCAGCCAACAGAACCCGCAGGCTGCCGCACAGGCGTCGCCGTCGCCGGTGCCCGGCGCTTCGCCCGCACCTTCACGCGCGCCCACACCCGGAGGACACGACTGATGAGCATGTCGTTCAATCCTCCAAACCTGTCGCGGTTTCGAACGCGCGCGTTCATCGTTGGCGCGGTGTTTCTCGTCGCCACGCTCCTGCCGTTGAATCATGACCGGTTCTTCGAAGCCTACCTGATCGGCTGGACGTTCTGGACCGGCATCGCCGTCGGTTCGATCGCGCTGCTGATGTTGCAACACCTGACGGGCGGCGGCTGGGGCTTTGTCATCCGGCGAATCCTCGAGGCTTCGACGCGGACGCTTCCAGTGATGGCGATTCTTTTCCTGCCGGTGCTGCTCGGCGCTCACTCGATCTATCACCACTGGATGGACCAGGACGAAGCGGCGAAGCACGAGATCGTGAAGTTCAAGTTGCCATACCTGAACTTCTGGTTTTTTACCGTTCGCGCGGTTGTTTACTTCGCCATCTGGCTCGCGCTCGTTTTCCTTTTCAACCGCTGGTCGTTGGCGCAGGACCGCACCGCTGACAATCGATACACGAAGAACATGCGCGTGCTGAGCGGACCGGGAATGGTGGCGCTCATCTTCACCGTCACGTTTGCGTCGATCGATTGGTACATGTCGCTCGAGCCGGAGTGGTATTCGACGATCTACGGTTTCATCTACGTGGCTTCGTGGAGCCTGAGCGCGCTCGCGTTTACGATCGCGGCGCTCGCGATGCTTGCGAAGGACGAACCGCTGCGGCGAATCGTCGCGCCGCTGCACTTTCACGATCTCGGCAAGCTGCTGCTCGCGCTCGTGATGCTGTGGGCTTACTTCGCTTACTCGCAATACCTGATCATCTGGTCGGCGAATCATCCCGAGGAGATCGGCTACTACCTCGATCGCCAGCACGGCATGTGGGGCGTAATCATAGTTGCGATTGCGATCCTTCACTTCGCGGCGCCGTTTCTGTTTCTGCTGTCCCGGGATTTGAAACGCGATCCGCGCCGGCTGGTGTTGGTCGCGCTGCTGATCCTGGTGATGCGCATGGTCGATCTGATCTGGATGCTCGCGCCGGCGTTCGACGGGCATAACTGGATCTCGCTCGACGTCCTCGCTTTGATAGGTTTCGGTGGAATATGGCTCGGCCTTTTCACGTGGCAATTGGGTAAACGATCGCTGATCCCGATCAACGATCCGCAATATGAATCGGTGGTGGAACAGGCACATGCAGGTCACTGATGGCTAGACACAACGGACATGACGGACATCGGACCGAGACGCCGGACGTCTCGCACATACGCAACGTCGAAGTCGCGCACGAACCGAGCGACGTCAGCGTGCGCGGAGTCTTGACGTTTGTGGTCGTGTTGACGTTGGCGACGATCGCGATTTCCGCCGGACTATGGTTCCTGTTCCAGTATTTCAACAAACAAAGCGCAAAAGAGCGTCCGCCCGGGCCGATGTCTTCACGCAACCTGAGTCAGCAGGATCGACTCCCGCCCGAGCCGCGCCTCCAGGCAGCGCCCGGATTCCAGGTAACCCTGGAAAACGGAGAGACGAGAGATTTGAAACTGCGGGAGCCGCAAGCGGAATATCGAGAGTTGCGCGCGCAGTGGCAAAGCCTGCTGAGCACCGGGTTGAAAGATCAATCCGGCAACACTGTCGGCATGCCCATCGAGCAGGCGATCGACAAGATAGCGTCCGAAGGTTTACCGGCGAGAACGCAGCAGGCCCCGGGCAAGTTGGAAGACTATGCGATCAGCATGCCGAGCGACATGAGCTCCGGCAGAGAGACCATTAAGAAGTTGCAATGAAGTTTTTAATACGCGTTCTGATTATCTCTGTTTGTTGTTTGGGGGCGACGTCCGCGGTGTTTGCGCAGGGGCCGCCGGGACCAAGCTCGCCGCTTTACGGCGCGCGTCCGCCTGCTGGAAACCCGTCCACCGGACTTCCAACAGCGTTGCGCGACGTTCGTATCGAACAGAAACTGAATCAACAGTTGCCGCTCGATCTCGTCTTTCGCGATGAAAGCGGTCAATCCGTGAAACTCGGACAGTACTTCGGTCAGAAACCAGTCGTGCTCGCGTTCGTTTACTACGATTGTCCGATGCTCTGCACGCAGGTGCTGAACGGAATGGTCACGTCGTTTCGCGTGTTGCCGTTTCAGGTTGGAAAAGAGTTTGACGTCGTGACGATCAGTTTCGACCCGCGCGAAACAGCAGCGCTCGCCGCGGACAAGAAGAAGCTCTACATCGATTACCTGCCTGACAGAATGGAGGAGAGCGCCAACACGGGCTGGCATTTCCTGACTGGCGACGCGGCAAGTATCGAACGCATTACGGACGCCGCCGGTTTTCGTTATCGCTACGATGAAGCGACGAGCCAGTTTGCGCACGCGAGCGCGATCATGATCGCGACGCCGGAAGGAAAGCTTTCACGCTACTTCTACGGCATCGACTATGCGCCGCGCGACGTGCGCCTCGGCCTGATCGAGTCGTCGCAAAACAAGATCGGATCGCCGGTCGATCAGTTGTTGCTTTACTGCTACCACTACGATCCGGCTACGGGTAAATACGGCGCAGCCATAATGCGCGTGATGAGGATCGGCGGCGTGCTGACGCTGCTGGCGATCGTGGCGATGTTGTTCCTGCTCAAAGGGCGCAACCAGCACGTGGCCAACTCCCCGGGGGGTGCGGTTCAATAATGCAAGGTTGGATCCCGCTAATTCCGGAAAGTGCTTCGACGTTTTCGTGGAAGGTCGATGCTCTGTACTTTTACCTGTCGGGCGTCACGCTGTTTTTCACACTGCTTATTTCGGCCACGCTGATCTTCTTCATTATTCGTTACCGGCGGCGCACGCCTTATGAGATTCCGCGTCCTGTCGCCGGGTCGCACAAGCTCGAGACCGTTTGGACGATCATTCCGTTCGTGATCGCGATGACGTTTTTCGGTTGGGGCGCGGTGGTCTATTTCGAGCAGTACAAGCCGCCGCAAAACGCGATCGAGGTTTACGTTGTCGGCAAGCAGTGGATGTGGAAGCTCCAGCATGCGACCGGGCAGCGAGAGATCAACCAGTTGCACGTGCCGGTCGGGCGCAAGGTCAAGTTGATCATGACGAGTGAAGACGTCATCCACGACGTGTTCATTCCCGCGTTTCGCACCAAGGCCGACGCTGTTCCCGGAAGGTACACGGTGCTGTGGTTCGAAGCGACGAAGGCGGGAACGTATCACTTGTTTTGCGCCGAGTATTGCGGGATGAACCATTCAGGGATGGTTGGATCGGTGATCGTGATGGAGCCGCGCGATTTTGATAACTGGCTCAGTGGAAACACTGGAACCGCAACGCCGGCTGCCGCCGGCCAGCAACTGTATCAAACGCTCGGTTGTGCTTCGTGTCATGGGGCGAACGGCGAAGGCGGACGCGGACCGACGTTGGCCGGTTTGTTTGGCAGGCAGACTCCGCTCGCAAGTGGTGGATCAGTCATCGCTGACGAGGCTTACCTGCGCGAGTCGATCATCAACCCGCAGGCGAAACTCGTCGCCGGGTTCGGACCGATCATGCCGACGTTTCAGGGACAGGTGAGCGAGGACCAGTTGGTGCAGTTGTTGGCGTTTATTAAATCGCTACAGGTGAGTTCGGGCAGCGGCGCGCTGCCTGCAACTGCCGCGAGCCCGTCTCCGGCGGCCGCACCCGCGACAGCGCCATCGCCGACGCGGAACATCAGGTAGCAGAGCAAACACGGATTAGTTTTATGAAGCCAATAGAGTCATTTGAATTACCGGCGCCGTCGAAGGTCAACTACATGAACGCCCAGTACGGGCTGAAGTCGTGGCTGTTGACCAAAGACCACAAGCGCATCGCTCTGCTGTATCTCGGATCGATCACGTTCTTCTTTTTCATCGGCGGCATTTACGCACTGCTGATTCGCCTCGAGTTGTTGACCCCGCAAGGTGATTTCCTCGCCTCGACCACCTACAACAAGGTCTTCACTCAGCACGGCATCATCATGATCTTTTTCTTCCTGATCCCGTCCATTCCGGCGACGCTCGGAAACTTCCTCATTCCGATGATGATCGGCGCAAAAGATCTCGCGTTTCCCAGGATCAATCTGCTTAGCTGGTACGTCTACCTGCTCGGCGGAGTAATCACCATCTACGCCCTGCTCGCCGGCGGCGTAGACACCGGCTGGACGTTCTACACGCCGTTCAGCACAACGTTTTCGAACTCGTACGTTGTCGCCACCGGTGTCGGCATCTTTATCAACGGCTTCTCGTCGATCCTGACGGGACTGAATTTCATCGTCACGATCCACACGATGCGCGCGCCAGGCATGACGTGGTTCCGCATGCCGCTGTTTTGCTGGTCGCACTACGCTACGAGCCTGATCATGATCCTGGGCACGCCGGTGATCGCGATCACCGTGCTGCTGCTGGCTTTCGAGCGCGTGGCACGCGTCGGTATTTTCGATCCGGCACTCGGCGGCGATCCCGTACTGTTTCAGCACCTCTTCTGGTTCTACTCGCACCCGGCCGTTTACATCATGGTGTTGCCGGCAATGGGTGTGGTCAGCGAGCTGATTGCAAACTTCTCGCGCAAGAACATCTTTGGCTACAGCTTCGTCGCTTTTTCGAGTATCGCGATTGCCGTCTTTAGTTTCCTCGTTTGGGGGCATCACATGTTCGTGACGCCGC
>DASRIM010000317.1:0-9990 GCA_035649995.1 Pyrinomonadaceae bacterium
CGAAGGCAGCGTTGTTTTCGATCAAGCAGACATACAGCGCATCACCGGCTCGCGCGGCGAGTGGAACTATCGCTCCAAGACCGGATACTTCGTCGACTCGACCGGCTTCACAAACCAAACGCAGGACGGCACACGTATTTACTTCACCGCCGATCGCGTCGAGAAGGTCAGCCTCGACACAATCGTCGCCACGAACGTTCAGGTCACGGCCTGCGACGAGGACGTTCCGAAATGGAGCTTTCACGCCAGCAAGGCGAAGATCAAAGCCGGCGATCGCGTGCGCGTCTATTCGCCGAAGTTCAACCTGAAAGACATTCCGGTGTTTTACCTGCCGTACGCGTCGGTCTCGATCAAACCTCGCGATCGCGCTTCGGGTTTTCTGACGCCGACTTTCGGCGGCTCAGGCGCGAAGGGGTTTCGCCTGTCCGGCGCTTATTATCAAACGCTCGGACGCTCCGCCGACTTTACTTTCCGCAGCGATATCTACACGCAGCGCGGCCTCGGCGTCGGCGGCGACCTGCGCACGCGCGCCAACTCGCGGTCGTATCTCAACGCCGGGTTCTACGCCGTGAAGGATCGAATCTTTGGACCGGAAGCGTCTGAAGCTAATCCCGATCAGGGCGGCTCCAGTTTCTACGTCGAAGGCGTTCACTATTTCCGCAACGGATTTATCGCGGCGGCAGACGTGAACATCACGTCGAACCTCGCGTTTCGCCAGGTCTTCTCCGACAACATTCAACAGGCGATCTCGCCGGAAGAAACGTCGCAGGTCTTTGTCAATAAAGATCACGACGAGTACAGCTTCAACTTCCTTGCGCGCACGCAGGTGACGTCGCTGACGAACGCGCGCATTCGCATCCGGCAGTTGCCTAGCATCAGCATCGACAAGCGTCCGACTATCCTGCGTTTCCTTGAAAAGCTTCCCGTCTATTTTTCTTTCAGTGGCGCGGCCGACGGAGTCAGCCGCAAGGAGACGGTGGAAGACGAGATCCAGTTTGTCAACGAGATCCGCGGCAATCCGATCATCACGCCGTCAATCGTGCAACGGCTCGACCTGCATCCGCGTTTCGAGTTGCCGCTGCACTTCGCCGGCTGGTCCGTAACGGCGACCGGCGCCGGCCGCGTGACGTTCTATTCCAACTCGATGGATCCAACCAACCGCGACGTTCTCAGCCGGAACATCACGCGCAGCTACGGCGAGTTTGAGCTCGACGTCCGGCCGCCGGCATTCGCGAAAGATTTTCATCGCAAGGGCGGAAGTTTTTTCTTCCGTCACGTCATCGAGCCTTACATCACCTATCGACGGCTCGGCGGCATCAACAACTTCGATCGCATCATCCGCTTCGACTACATCGACGCCATCGCCGACACGAACGAGATCGAGTTCGGCATCGCCAACCGTTTCTTCACGCGACGATCGACTGAAAACGTCAGCGACGCCGCCGTTGAAGTGTCGCGACGTGAAAACCGCCAGCAGCTTTCAAGCCAACCGTACGAAGCGTTGACGATAACGCTGCGCGGCAAATACTTCTTCGATCCGTTTTTCGGCGGCGCGCTGATTCCCAATCAGCGCAACCAGTTCTTTCCGATCAACACGCTCTCCGGGTTTGTTTACGGCGGCGTTCCGCGGCGCTTTTCGCCGGTCAACGTAGACGCGCGCTATCGCCCGCGACGCGATCTCTTCGCGGACTTTCGCACGGACCTCGACACGCACGGCGGCGGGATACGGTCAGTATCCACAACGTTTGGCTTGTCGCGGCCGCTGATACAGATCTTTCAGAGTTTCTACTACACGCGCGCGATCGAATTGGACGCGAGCCTCGCGCGGTTCTCCGACATAAGAGGTTTCGAGCCCGGGACGCTGCGCGGCTCGCAGTGGAGCCCGTCGGCGTTTCTCGGCAATCAGGAACGCGGGCTGTTTGGCGGCGCGTCGTTCTTTTTCGACTTCCAGAAACGGCCCGGACGAGGAGACAGCTCGCTCATCAGCTCGACCGCGACTTTGGGCCACGCCTGGGACTGCTGCGCGGTCACGGCGCAGTTCTCGTCCTTCAACGTGGGCCTGCGCAAGGAAAACCGTGTCGTCTTCGCTTTTCGCCTCAACGGGATCGGCAGTTTTGGGACCGAGCAGATCGGTCAGCGCTTCCGTTAAATCCGTGTTTAATATATTCTGACGGAGTCGTTCTAGCCCCCCGCTCATAGCGGACGACGCCACACCTGTTAAATCTTCGAACTAGGTGAAAGACCCCTTTATGTCTAACTCTCAGGGCCAGAAAACCCGTGCCCGCCTTCGCATCGCCATTACTTTCGCCGCCTGTGTTGGTCTAATCGCTTTGGCCCTGGTGCAGTTCGCCCCAGACTCCACGGCGCAGCGGTCTGCTCAACGATCCGCTGCTACAAAAAAGCGCGTGCGGCCGCGGTTCGTGCCTGGTGAAGTGCTGGTGCGTTATCGCAGCGAATCGATCGCCCAACATCGCACGGGCCGAAGCGTGCTGGCCGCCCGAAGCGGTGAGTTGTTGACAGTTGACGTCGAAAGGCGCAGGGGATCGGACTTAGTTCCCGGATACCGGCTGGTCCACGTGGCGCCGGAAGATACGCTCAAGACCATCGAAGCGCTGCGCAGCAACCCTGAAGTGCTTGTCGCCGAACCGAACTACATCCTCCACGCTGACCTGAGTGCAAACGATCAGTTTTTCGCGGACGGCAGACAGTGGAACCTGCAAAAGATCAACGCGCCACAGGCGTGGGACACCACTACCGGAAGCTCGAGCATCGTCGTCGGCGTTATCGATCAGGGCATCAAAAACTCGCACCAGGACCTCGGGGCGAACATGTGGCAAAACCCGGTGGACAGCTCCGTCAACGGCGTGGACGATGATGCTAACGGTTTTGTCGACGACGTCCGCGGGTTCAATTTCGTCAGTAACAATTTCCAGATCTTCAGCAACACCGATGAGGAATCGCACGCCACTCACGTCGCCGGGATCATCGGCGCGCGAGGCAACAATCTCACCGGCATCAGCGGTGTCAACTGGAACGTTCGCTTGATGTCGTTGAAGTTTCTCGACGAGCAGGGCTTCGGCGACACGGCCGACGCGATCGACGCGTGCAACTACGCGAAAATGATGCGCGATCGTTGGGTGACCACGGGCGGAACACAAGGCGCGAACGTGCGCGTGTTGAATGCGAGTTTCGGCGGCACTGGTTTTTCGACCTTGTTCCGAAACGCGATCGTCAACGTGGGTACGTCCGGGATACTTTTCGTCACTGCGGCAGGCAACGTCGACGACGGCACGCGCGAACCTAACAACGATCTGGTCCCGCACTTTCCGTCCAGCTTCGAGGCCACTAATTCACTCGCCGTCGCGTCAACGGACGCGGCCGACCAGCTTTCAGGCTTCTCGCACTTCGGCAAGACGAGCGTCGATCTCGCCGCTCCGGGAGAAGTCATTCTCAGCACCACGCCGCCTTGCTCCGATCCTGGACCATTTCCGGACCATCCATGCGAGCCATCATTTCCAATAGGCTTTACACCGACGCAGGACACATACAGTTTCTTTAGCGGAACGTCGATGTCGGCGCCGCACGTTTCCGGCTCGGCGGCATTGTTGTGGGCCCAGAACCCAAACCTGACGGTGCAACAGGTAAAGAGCCTGATCATGTTGAATGGCGACGTCGTTCCTGGCCTGGTTGATAAGGTGTTTACCGGACGGCGTCTGAACGTGGGAACGAGTATGCAGTCGCTGCTCGAAAACGACGGAACGAATCCGGGTGCGGTGACGAACTTCCACATCAATTCGCAGAACGGACGCACGTTTAATCTTGGTTGGACCGCGGCGGGCGATGACGGCGCCGGCGGCGGAGCGGCGAGACTTTATGAGGTGTCGTATCACGGCGGATCGGGCGAGATCATCCCGTTGAAAGGCGTAATCCCTGCCGCGCCCGGCATTGCTCAAACAGCGACGGTGACCATACCGTACCGGCATTTGGAGGGCAGTATTCACGTCGTCGGGTTTGACAACAAGGGCAACCAGAGCGCTGCCGTAACCGTGCCGGTCGCCGTGCCCGCGTTGGACGGCGATCCGTACACGGTCAGCGTCGGCGGCGCGGTCCCGCTTTCGACCGGCGGCGAGCGCCTCAACATCAACGGCGACGATCGTTACGTTGATTTTCTGCTGCCGTCCGGATTCGCGTTTCCGTTCTTCGGCGTGAACTTCACGGAACTGACGATCTCTTCGAACGGCAATCTTTACTTCTCGAGCCCGCCGGTGCGCGAGAACCTGCCGCCGGGAAGTCTCGACGTAGCAGACGATCCACCGGGATCACCGCACTCGCTTGGCGGCTACGCGATGATCGCGGGACTCTGGGAAGACATCGATCTCAGCAACACAGCGCGCGCAGACTCCGGCGTTTACATCGGTACTCCTGACGCGGACGGAGTGCTTCAGCCGGTGACGGGCAGTTCGACGAAGATCGTCTTTCGCTGGCAAGGCGAGCCGTGCAACTTCGATCCCGTTCTTGTGGAATGCACGGGCGGAGCGCCGATCAATTTCGAGATCGAGTTGAATAAAGACGGAACGATCAGGAGCCGCTACGGCTCCGGCAACACAAGCCTGTTTCCGACAGTCGGCATCGGCGGCGGCGATCAGGACGGTTACGTCGTCAACACTCACACGTCCGAAGAGACGCCGTTTAATTTGACGAACGCGGGCCAGGTCACTTACACGCCGCTCGCACCGTTTACGCCGGCCACTTTGACCGCCGGCAACGTCGAGATGAAAGCCTGGACCGTCGCAGGCCGCACGTCGGTTTACGTCAAGCTCAACTTCCAGGACGCCGGTTTCCGCGTCGTCGACTGGGGTAACCCAGTACAGTCGGGCACTGATTTTTCCGTCAACGCCGGTGTCGAACGATTCAACGGCGCGACGGTGCTGGCCATCAGCAACACCGCGCAGATCTGGGACCTTGGAACGATACCAGCCGGCAATTACACGTTCACGTTCAAGACTTCCGGTACGACCGCGAAGGTGTTGAACTTCAGCGTCAGCGCCGCCCCGCCGCCGCCGAATCCGATCGACGACGCGCGTGAGTTTGTGCGCTGGCAGTACAAAGACTTTCTGCGTCGCGAGCCGGACGGTCCGGGTTGGGACCACTGGACCGGCGAGATCACGCAGTGCACCGATCCGACCAAGCGTTTCCCGGGCGAGTCGGAACCGCAGTGCATCGAACGCAAGCGAGCGAACACGAGCGCGGCGTTCTTCCTGTCGCCGGAGTTCTCGAACATGGGTTACTTCGTGTTGCGCGTGTATCGCGGATCGCTCGGCAGGATGCCGCACTTCGGCGGCGGTTCGTCGCCACGTGATGAGTTTTCGCGCGACGCGGCAACGGTTGGCAACGGCATCGTCCAGAACGACGCGCTCGTGCCTTCCGTGATCAATGCGAACAAGCAGGCGTTTGTGAACGAGTTCGTCACGCGGCTGGAGTTTCGCTCGATCTATGACGGATTGAACAACACGCAGTACGTCGACAAGTTGTTCCAGACGACAGGCGTGAATGCCAGTGCGGGCGACCGGCAAGCACTTGTCAACGGCTTGAACGGAGGCAGCGAGACGCGGGCCAGTGTCCTGTTCAAGGTCGTCGACGGAACGACGACGATCACCGACGGACATCTCGTCTTCAATACGACTTACGGCAAGGCGTTCTACGACAACCTGTTCAACGCTGCATTCGTGCAGATGGAATACTTCGGCTACCTCCAGCGCGATCCGGATGAGGGCGGGTTTAACTTCTGGCTCGGGAAACTGAACCAGTTTGGCAACTGGGTCGACGCCCAGATGGTGCTCGCATTCATAAAATCGCCGGAATACCGGTCGCGATTCGGGCAACCGTAAGCGGGATTCAGCAATCGAAAGCCGGGTTTACATCGATCTGGACGTGTTAACCCGGCTGACGTTATGATGCTGGTGGTTTAGCCCCGCGGACCACTTCACTTCCCGTTGACCCCTTCGTAGAGGACCAATGAACTTGCAATACAGAATTCCGCTCGCCCTAACCCTAGCGCTCGCAATCTTCCTGACCTCGCTGGGCTTAACTGTTTCCGCACAGTCGCAAACATCCTCGACTTCTTCGAGCGGCGACAAGGATTACTTTCTCCTCTACCAGGACCGAAACGGCGACACGATCTGCCGCGAGGCCAACCCAGCGGAACGGGATGAGATCGAGAGGAACCGTCCCAAAAACGTCCGTCAGATCAATCATCTTGAGATGAACGCGCTGTCGGCTGAGCCCGCACCCGACAACGACGGGACGCACCTGACGATCATTCTTCGCGCCACGCCGGCTCTCGAGGCGAACGCAGCCGCGAAAGCCGCGTTCGAGCGCGCCGCGGAGGCGTGGGAAAGCCGGATCCATTCGTCTGCCACCATATATCTCGACGCCGATCTGAGCTCGGATGGTTTTAGCTCCGGCGTTCTGGGTTCCACCAGCTCGCCGAGCTCAACGTTCGCTCTGACCACGGTACGCAACGCGCTGTTGAGTGGCGCGAACACAGCCTCCAAACAGACGATCTACAGCGCGCTGCCCAGTAACGCGACTCCGATCGACGTGTCGCCCGGCACGAGCAGCAGCGTCTCAGTCTCCGCATCAATCGCGCGCAGCATTGGTCTTTTGAATCCGACCGCGCAGCCGTCCGATACCGCTGCCAACATCCGATTCAACTCGACCTTTAGTTTCGACTTCGATTCGAGCGACGGCATTACTACCAACACGACCGATTTCGAAGCTGTTGCGACGCACGAGATCGGACATGCTCTCGGGTTCACTTCGCGATCCGGCAGCGGCAGTACGACGCCCGCGATGTGGGATCTCTATCGCTTCCGCTCCGGCACGACTTCCGGCACTTTTACAACCGCGAACCGCATTATGTCGATCGGAGGATCGCCTGACCCGCTGCAATTCTTTTTTGCTCCGGGTATGACTTTTGATCCGGGTTCTACAACCGAGCTTGGTCTCTCGACGGGCGGCCCAAGCGCTGTGACCACTGACGGCGGCGACGGCAATCAGTCCAGCCACTGGAAGCAGGCCAGTTTTAACGGCGGCGTGCTGATCGGCATCATGGACCCGCGTATTCCGCGTGGAGTACACCGCTCGATCAGCAATAACGATATGAAAGCGCTCGACATCTTTGGGTACAACTCAAACGCTGTACCCCCGCCACCGCCGCCCGCGAACGACAACTTCTCCGCGGCTCAAACTATTACCGGATGTTCGGGAACTACGACCGGCAGCAACATCAGCGCCAGCCGCGAAACCGGTGAGCCGAATCACTCGCCTGACGGTGGCGGCGGCAGCCGCTCGATCTGGTACCAGTGGCAGGCGCCGTCGAGTGGACCAGCGCAGGTCTCGACTGCGGGAAGTCCGTTCGACACGGTGCTCGGGGTTTACACCGGCAGTGACGTGGGATCGCTCAGCGTAGTCGGCAAGCACGACGACGTGGGCGGCAACGACAAAACCAGTCTCGTCTCATTCACTGCGACTGCCGGGACCGTCTATCGCATCGCGGTTGACGGCTACAACAACGGCGGCTCGGGCGGCGACGTCGGCCCAGTGACCGTCAATTGGTCCATCCCCTGTGACTGGTCGCCAGCGACACTCGACGGCAGCCAGGTTGAATTCAAGAACTGGACCATCAACGGCGAAACGTTCGTCTACGTGAAGCTCAATTTCCCGGACGCCGGTTTCCGCGTTGCTAACTGGGGCTCGCCGTTTGTCTCAGGCGTCAACAGCTTCTCGGTCAATGCGAGTGTTGAGCGATTCAACGGCGGCGCGGCGCAGGTGCTCACTAACACGGCGCAGATCTATAGCCTCGGCGCCATTCCCGCGGGCTCGTACAGTTTCACCTTCCAGAACTTCGGCTCGAACGTGAAGACGCACAACTTCACGGTGACTTTGGCGCCCCCGCCGGCGAATCCGATCGACGACGCTCGGACGTTTGTGCGCCAGCAGTATCTCGACTTCCTGCGGCGCGAGCCGGATGGCCCGGGTTGGGACCACTGGACCAACGAGATCACGATGTGCAGCAATGCGGCTAACCGGTTCGCCGGTGAGTCGGAACCGCAGTGCGTCGAACGCAAGCGAGCGAACACGAGCGCGGCGTTCTTCCTGTCGCCGGAGTTTTCGAACATGGGTTACTTCGTGTTGCGCGTCTATCGCGGAGCGCTCGGCAGGATGCCGCACTTCGGCGGAGGCAATACGGCCGCGAGTGAGTTCACGCGCGACGCGGCGACAGTCGGCGCCGGCATCGTCCAGAACGACGCTCTCGTGCCTTCGGTGATCAATGCGAACAAGCAGGCGTTTGTGAACGAGTTTGTCACGCGCGGCGAGTTCGTATCGATCTACAACGGCTTGAACAACACGCAGTACGTCGACAAGCTGTTTCAAACGACGGGCGTGACGCCTTCGGCGGCAGAGCGCCAGGCGCTGATCGACGGTTTGAACGGCGGCAGCGAGACGCGCGCGAGTGTCTTGTTCAAAGTCGTGGACGGAACGACGACGATCGCCGACGGGCATCTCGTCTTCAATACGACGTACGGCAAGGCATTCTACGACAACCAGTTCAATGCAGCGTTTGTGCAGATGGAATACTTCGGCTACCTCCAGCGCGATCCGGATGAAGGCGGATACAACTTCTGGCTCGGGAAACTGAACCAGTTTGGTAACTGGGTCGACGCGCAAATGGTGCTGGCGTTCATCAAGTCGCCGGAGTATCGCTCGCGCTTTGGTGCACCGTAAACACGGATTTGACTACGGATCTTAACGCAGCAGCCAAGGTCAGGCTCATCTTAGTGCCGGCCTTGCTGGCTGCCTGCCTTGGCTTTTTCCTCACAACCAATTCCACGATTCAACCGGTACACGCATTCTCCGCTGGTCCACCCGCGGGCTACACCGGCGCGCCCGGTGAAGAACCGGAAGCGTGCGCCGAGTGTCACGTGCCGCCCGACGCGGGCACCGGCACAATCTCGATCACCGCGCCGCAAACTTACGTTCCCGGTCAAACCTACCCGATCACCGTCACGCACTCGAATACGGATCCGACGCGGCAGCGCTGGGGCTTTCAGCTTACGGTGCTCGACACGTCCGACGAGAAGGCCGGCGAGTTACAAAGCACGAACGGTCTCACGCAGGTCCTGAACAACCAGGGACCGGGTAGCAAGCGGCAATACATCGAACATACGGCAGTCGGGACTTTCATCGGTCAGTCGAACGGCGCGAGCTGGACGTTCAACTGGACCGCGCCCGCCGAAGACATCGGGCCAGTCACTTTCTACACAGCCGGAAATCAGGCCAACAACGACGGCAACACTTCCGGCGACCACATCTACCGGACGTTCGTCGCTGCCGCTCCGGCTTCGACTACCGCTGACTTCGTGATCGGCATTTCGCCGTCGACGAGAAACGTCGTGGCCGGCGCGTCAGCGCAATACACGATCACGATCACGCCGCTCGCGGGATTCACCGGCGTCGTTGACTTGAACAGCGTGGGCGTGTTTCCGGCAGGCGTCTCGCTGGCATTCAATCCTGTAACAGTGACGATCAACGACGCCACGTCGAAGACGGCCACGTTAACTATCTCGACCGCCGGCGGAACGCCGATCGGCAATCATTCATTCACGGTGGGCGCGCAGTCCGGCGCGTTGACGCATTCGGCGTCGCTAACGCTGAACGTCGTCAGCGCGACCAGCGCGGATTTGTCTGTGGTGAAAACCGTCTCGCCGAACCCCGGACAAGTCGGTGTCCCGCTCTCGTATCGCCTTGCCGTGACGAACAATGGACCAGCAGCGGCGACCAACGTCACCGTCAACGATCCGTTGCCCGCGGGCGTCGCGTTCGTTTCGTCAACGCCGTCGCAGGGCGCTTGCAGCGGAACGACGACGGTCAATTGCAACCTCGGCAGCGTCGCCGTTGGCGCGACTGCGGTCGTGACGATCGTGGTCA
>DASRIM010000318.1:0-4330 GCA_035649995.1 Pyrinomonadaceae bacterium
GTCGTGACGGTCTCCGGTTGAGACGTGGATGAGGCCATTACCTGTGAGGCCCCGGCAGCCTTGCGCGCTGCTTCGATCTCGGCGATCTGCTTTTGATACGAATCCAGCTCCGACAGCATCTGCTGCGCGGATTGACGCACCTCTTCGTCGCTATTCGATTTAGAGAGCTCGTCCAACAACGGGCGCGCCGTTTTGTAATCACGCTTGCGCAGGTAGAGCTGGGCCAGCATGAACGCGGAATCGGTACGGCCCGGCGACGCATTCAAGACACGCTTCATCAACTCGATCGCCTCGTCAACCTCTTTGTCTGTGCCCGAAACGAGATTTACAAACGCCAGCAGATCGTACGACTCGGGATAATCAGGCCGCAGCGAAATCGCGCGCTGCAAGTGTTCGCGTATCTTCGCGGTCTGTTCCGGCGTGTACTTGGCGCTCGTGTCTTCCGGACGCTGACGGCTGAGCGTGAAGGCGTAGTAATAGTGCGCGAGATAATTTTGCGAGTTGCCTGCAACAGCGCGTTCGAGACTCGCGCGCGCCTCGTCGACCTTGCCCTCGTAAAACCGAAGCATGCCGAGTGACGCATGCGCCATCCCAAGATTTGGATCGAGCTTCAACGCCTTTTCCAGATACTTCACGGAATCCGCGCGCCGGCTGTGCCATAACAGATCGCCGAGATACGCCTGCGATTCCGCTTCCGTCAGCGGCGTCGCCTCGGCGGCGGTATCAAGCTCCAGCTTCGTCCCGAAATGGCCCTTGATGAAGTTGTAGCGGTCCTGTTTGACGTATTCGCGCAGCTCCTTCTCCATGGCCTCGAACGACATTTCGAACGCCTGCTGAAACGCGCTCTCCATCGGCACGTTCGCGCTGATAAGGTCCATAAACTTACCGAGCTTCTCGACCTTGCCCGCTTTGCCGATCAGCAGGTAGTGCATCAACGCCCACGACTGAGCGTAGAAGATGCTTTGCTTCTTTCCCTCGTTGTAGTGTTCCGACTTGTGATCGACCTGGAACAGCGTGCGCAGCGGCAACATCTTGTTCTGACGCAGCAGGTGGACGTGGTTGCCGATCGCCAGCCCGAGCTCGATCTTTTGATCGTCGGTGATCTTGAACGTGCTGTAGTACTCCGCGAGCCCTTCGTTGAACCACACGGGAGCGTTCTTGAACGTGTTGTTGACGAGCAGGTGCGTGTACTCGTGAAAGATCACGTTGAACGGATCCATGGTCTGGAGCTCCGTCGTCAACGTGATGTAGTTGACATCGTCACCAGACTGGAAGTAACCGGCGGTGTTCGCGCTGGGTTTGAAAGGCGCGTAAGAGCTGTCGCTCTTGAAGACGATGACTGTCGTCGGCACGGGCGTGTTGAACTTCATGTTCGGAAACAGACGCGTGAAGACTTCGCGGAACTGTTCCAGCCGGAGAGCGACTTTCCGGATCTCTTTTTCATTCGCGTTGCCGATCATGAAAAAGTTTTTGGTCCGGACGCTCACCCAGGTGTCTTTCGCGGACACCGTGGCGGGCAGGGAGAGGACGAGTAGAAAGCAAAGCGCTGCCGCAAGGGGAAAAGAAAGTCGTTTCATAATTCGGGTTCCCCCGCACGTCACCGCGGCCCAGTTTAAAACAGGCGGATCAGGCGGATGTTATTCTTCTGGGCCAGTACACGTTGGGCCGTGAAGGGCGGGAATCTTCTGGCTGATAATCGGATACTTAGGAGCTTCGTCTATGTTGATCTGCGTCCAATGAGCATAGTTCTCTGGCACGTTAGTATCGGCAAAAATGGCTTCGACGGGACATTCAGGCACGCACGCGTCACAATCGATACAGGTATCGGCGTTGATGTAAAGGCGATCAGGCAATTCATGAAAAGCTTCAACAGGACAAACGGCTGCGCAGTCGGTGTACTTGCAATCGACGCATAATTCAACAACTACGTAGGTCATTGGGGAAATAAGCTCCTTTCGATGTCGCGCAAATAGTTATTCAGTCGTGAGTCTAATGTCAACAGGAAATATATTAACCACAAAAGGCACAAAAGACACAAAAGGCACAAAAGCAGGAACTGAGGTGAGACTCACTTTATGGTGATTGCTTCCGAAGTTGGTCCTGGGCTAAGTCAACCTTTGTGCCTTTTGTGTCTTATGTGCCTTTTGTGGTTAGTATGTAAGCCAAAAATAGATCGCCTGCCCAACACCGATAAAGAAGCCGATAATCGCGCCAAACAACTCAATCGTCTTGAGGTGATGCTGAGCCACTGACAGTACGAGCTCTTCCAGCTTTTCAATCGGGTAATCCGAAACTTTCTTGCGCACCAGCCCGCCGACGTCAAACTCCGCAATCGCCACCGGCAAACGTTCGCGCGCCGCAAGCGTGATTCGGTCCACCAGCGCCGAGCTCGCTCGTTCCATCGCGTTCTGAGAAACATGGTCGCCCAAACGCCCGATCGGCGCTATCAACAGACGCTCTATCTGCGCACTCAGAATCGCATTGATCGTCCGCGCCGTGTCTTCGCGCCCGAGCAGACTCAACAGGCTTCTCGTCAGAAACTTCTTAACGTGCGCCGCGGATTGCGGATCGAGTTGTTGCAACAATGAACCGAGCGTTTGCGGCCGCAGCCGTTCGAGCGCATCGTCGAAGTGGGCCGACACTGACGTCGATAACGCTTCGCTGCGAAGTATATCGACCAACTTGCTCGCAACTTGCTCTTTGAGTTCGTCAAACCTGCCGGACTCAAACTGGCCGAGGAGTTGGTTGAGCGGCCGGTTCATCACGTTGTCGACCGTGCCGTTTAGAAACGACTCCGCTTCCTGCTCGAACGCTGGACCACGCAAATATTCCTCGACTCGCTTCGGCAGCGTCTTGTTTACAAGATCGTCCACTTCGCGGTGGATGCGCTCGCGCGAGATGAAGATCTTCTTGAACAACGAGAGCTGTTCGTAATACTGATCGACTTCGAGTTTGATCAAGGCGCCGATCTGTCGTCGCGTCGTTTGGCTGGTCGCAATGTCAGCCAGGTGATGGACGATCGGCGGCACTTCCTGGTCGATGCGTTCCTTGATGAAAGCGATCGTGTCAGGCGTCACCGTCTCCGCAAACGTTGCATTGCTGCGCGACAGATCGTCGAGACGGCCGGATACAAACTCGCGCACTTTCCCTTCGAAATTCGCGTTGCTGATGAATCCCTGCACGCGTTGCTGAACGAACTCGAGCACCTGATCGATGGAATCGTTATTCACCAGATCGCCGACGTTTCGCGCCAGTAACTCGTCAATCTGCTTGTCGACAAAGCGTTCGATCGCTTCGGCAGTCTCTTCGCTGCGCAACATCTCGGCGATGTACTCGGCGAGCCGGTACTGCAACGCGGAGATCGTGTCGAGGATCGGCGCGCGTGCCTGCGCGGGCAACGCGTCGATGAACGACGGGTAAACGCGAGCGAGCAGATCGTTGGTGTAACTGCCGACGAAGTCCTGAACTTTGCGTTGAAAGAAACTGGTCTCGAACATCGCGTCGAACACGGTCTGCTGCGACACGAGCTCGTTGCCGACCGCGTTTCCGATCGACTGCGCCAGCTTCTCACGATGACGAGGAATCATTCCCTGCGGCCAGATCGTCAGCCCCCACAGCTTCACGGAACGATACGGATGAAACAGCATCCAGATCGCAAGCCACGCCGCGCCATAACCGTGAACGGCCGCAACTACGATGATCCCGAGAGAGACAAGTATCTTGAATGTTAACGGATCGATATTCACTTCGCGGAAGGGGTTTCAACCGGGTATCCGGCATTGATCCACGCGCCGGTGCCGCCCGACACGTTGATCAAATTCGTGAAGCCTTGCTGCTCCAACAAACTTGCGGCGGCACTGGAACGATAACCGCCGGCGCAAATCACCGCGGTGGGTTTATCCTTTTGGAGGGGGAGTTCACCGATGACCGCGTCGAGGACGGCCAACGGCGCGTTGAGTGCGCGCGGCACATGGCCGTTGCCGTACTCAGCCGGACGCCGCACGTCGACGATTTGCAGGTCGCGGTTCGCGATCTGTTCCTTCAACTGGTCCACGCTGACCTGCTCGATCGCTTCGATCGGAAGCCCTGCGTCACGCCAACTCTGAATGCCGCCGTTCAAATAGCCTTTCACGTTTTCGATGCCCACGCGTGCAAGACGCACGACCGATTCGTCGACCTGGTCCCCGGTGCCGGCGATGATCACGATCGCGGCGTTCAACGGAATCAGGCTGCCGGCCCACATCGCGAACTGCCCGCCCAGACCGATATTCACTGAACCCGGAACGTGGGCGGCGCCGAACTCCGCACAGGAACGCACGTCAAGCAGGAC
>DASRIM010000319.1:0-3172 GCA_035649995.1 Pyrinomonadaceae bacterium
AGATAGATCGCGGCTGGATGGTCCAGGCGAAATGCGTTGGCGACGAGGAAGGTGCAGTTGAGTTTCTCGAGCGACGCCAGGCGGCGCGCTTCGTCGATCAATGCTTTGTTGAAATCGACGCCGATCACTTCGACGTCGTCGTCGAAGTATGCGTTCGCCGCGAGCCAGCGCACAATGAAACCGGTGCCGCAACCGATGTCTACGATGCGAATCGGGTTCGCAACACCGCCTTCGTGCAACGCTTTTATGACTGGCCTCAGTAGCTCGCCGACACGTCTTCCGTGTTGAAACTCCTCCGACATGCGTTGCATTTCGCAGTGTGAAGTCACGAGCAGTCGATCGACCGCGGCTGGATCGAGGATGCCGTCGCGCTCGGGTATGCGCTCGACAACGCGCACAGCCGTGCGATTGCGGTAGTCTGAAAACTGCCGCAGCACGTCAGACTTGACGACAGGCGCGCGTTGCAGTGTTTCCGGATCGAAGGAAACAATCGCGTCCGAGATTTCCGGGCTGTAACGGTCGTCCACCATGTGAGACTCGCCAGAGGTGCTGTCGACGTCCAAAGTAAAACGTCAATTTTTTATTAATAACCGCGGCCGATCAATTGGCGTTTGTGTGGACCAGCGATGATGCCCTGGGCCAGCTTCATTTGCGCCATCATGCGTATCTCCGGCCTTTCAAACTGCGCAGCCAGATTCATCGCGCGGTCAAAATCACTCCACGCGAAAATCTCAGCGAACCGGGCCAGGTCCGTAAGCAGGTCGCCAACATGACCAGCCGCGGACATGTTCCACTCACCCTCGCGAAGATACGACGTGTCGTACCCGTCCAGCCGAACCGCTGCATCCACAAGCATGTTCAGCTTCGGCACGAGCGACTCCATCATCGCGAACCCACGCTCCTGCTTCTCCAGGCAATACAGCATTGCAAGTAGGAGCTGATCGCGAGACTGCTGCTTGCCGGGTTTCATCGTCTCGATAAGTTGCTCCGCCTGATTCAGCAGCTTCAACGCCGTCTTCGGATTGCTTGCGCCTGCGCGATAGACTGCTTGCAGCAGCAACGTAACGCGTTGCTGAAGTTGCGGCGTCGCTGCCAATTGCTCCTGCACCTGCGCCAACTGCTCTTCATCAAAGCTCAACTGTCGTTGAGCGTGAGCCACTACTTCGAGCATTTGATAGCGCAGCTGCGGATTGCCCTTGTACTCCTCGGCAATTTTTCGCATCCGGTCTACGTCGCCCTCGTTTCTCGCTTTCCTCATTGCGCGCCAGTAGATGTCGTCGGCAAGGTTTGGATACTTATTGAGTAGCGCCAGAATGTCGTCAATGCTGCCTTCTTCCGCTGTCTCCTCCAACTCCTCCAGCGCCCGACCGTGTTGTCCACGCCGGTCATCTTCGTCGTCCTCGGGCGTCCTCTGTCTCGCTCTGCCGGCGCTATCGCTCTTCCCCACTGTCGAGAGGACTGCTGACGCCCATTGGCACAAGTAGTCGTCATCATCCGCGGCCGGCTTTCGGTCACATCCATTCGCCGCGGACGTCGCAGTCACAACTCCGACGAAATCCCTGAAGACCAACTCGTCGACTATTGGTGGCTGGTAATAACGGGCGATAGCAGAGATGAACGCCCTTGCCTGCTCATCCTCTTTGAGATCGGCGTTACGCAGTTTCTGAACGATCTGTTTATAGAGGACCTGCATCTGCGCCTGATGCTTTTTGCCCAGCCGCCCAAGAATCATAAGAAGTTCTTCCGGAAATCCGCGCTCGAGAGCTCGGCGCGCGAGCCGGACGGCAACATCGGGATTCTGTGCAGCGAGCTTTTGTGATAACCGAAGATCGAGCTTGCGTTCCTCCTCAAACAGGTAGGGAGGAAGGTTGTCGAGATCCACTTCAGTCGCTTTGAAGAATGAATACGCCAGTTCCGCGTCGTACTTGATGATTCGGTCCAGTGTGTCTGATCGCAACTTCAGAAACACGAGAAAGGTTTGCCTTTCTGTTTCGTCCTCAAAAACCGGAATCGTCAGGTGGGACCTGATGTCTTCCTGGACCAGAAGGAACAACGCTCGCGCCCGCGTCTTGTCGCGCGGCCAGAGCGACTCCGCGAGGTTGGCGCCGATGCGCGCGCGATTTTCCGCGGATTGCAGAGTGTTGAGCTGGCCCGCCAGCGACTCGAGCATCGCGAAAGCCTTCTCACGCAACTCGGAGTTGGCGGTTTTTGGTTTATTCGTTTCCGCGTTCTCAGTGCTTTGCTGGGCTTGCGCGGGTCGCTGGAAGAACGTGAGGGCGACGATCAGCATCAAGGCCGGCAACAGGAAGTTTCTCATCGGGCCTCCGGGTCTTGAGTGATGGACAAGGGGAGTTATTCGCTTTTTTTACGCTTCTGTAACCACACGAACACGACCGCTCCCATCGCTATCGCGATGAATACGCCTATCAAGCCTCCGCTCATAGTGGTTCTCCTTCTCCGATTTTGAATAACAACTAACGCGAGCTGGATTGCGAAGAGCCTGCCTTCACCACCGTCAGCTTTACTTCCGACGGATACTGCTTCGAGTGGTGTACGGCGTTGCGAGCGACGACGCCTTTCGTTTCGTCGTAATTCTTTCCACCGGTGTTGAGGTTGCGATCGAAGCGCGGGAAGTTGCTGCTCGACACTTCGATGCGAATGCGATGTCCGGCCGCGAAGTAGTTGCTCGTGGTCAACGGCGACAATGTCACTTTGTAGACCTTACCCGGTTGCATCCAGACGTTCGGTTTGTCGTAACCGTCGCGATACCTCATGCGCTGAATCGTTTCGTCGAGATTGTAGGCGCGGCCGTCCGGATAGACGTCGAGCAGCTTCACTGTGAAGTCAGTGTCCTTAGCATCAGATGAAACGTAGAGCGTGACCTCGATTGGACCACTAACTTCAACGCCTTCTCTCAGCGGCTCGGTGCTGTAAACAAGGACATCGGGACGCGATTCGTTCTGACGTTGATCGAACGCGCCCGCCGTAATCGCGTTGCCGGTGCAACAAACATTGCCGCCAACCGACGGCACCGGATTCATCGGATCGTACTCGAACCGGTCCGGGTTATCGCTTGCCGGCGCTGCCTCGAGCAATACGCCGTCGCCGTTGAAAGTGTTCGCTTTACCGCCGCTCGCGAGGAACAGCCGCATAGGTTGCGCGCCGCGAGGCG
>DASRIM010000320.1:0-7368 GCA_035649995.1 Pyrinomonadaceae bacterium
TACGACAACGACGGCCGAGTCGATTTCCACATCACGAATTTTTCCGACGATTCAAACGTGCTCTACCGCAACGAAGGCGAGAACAATTTTACCGACGTCACTTTTCAAACCGCATTGGGCGAGCCTTCTATTCCCTTTCTGGGTTGGGGGACGAGTTTTCTCGACTACGATAACGATGGTTGGCTGGACCTGATCGTGGCCAACGGCCACGTCTATCCCGAGGTCGACAATCATCAGTGGGGCACGAGTTATGCGCAGCAAACGCTTCTGTTTCGCAATCTGAAGAACGGCAGGTTCGAACGCGTCGCAGCGGCGCCCGGAAGCGGACTGGCACGCGCGATAACGGCGCGCGGTCTTGCAGTCGGAGACCTCGACGGCGACGGCCGCCTCGATGCTGTGATAAACAACATCGATTCACGGCCCGCGGTTCTGCGCAACGTCACGTCACCGGCGGGACACTGGTTATCGATTCGTCTGGTGGGCGATACTTCGAAGAAGAGCTCGCGCGATGCGATTGGCGCGCGTGTTTATGTGACAACGGGAAAAGTTCGACAGCGGCAGGACGTAATCAGCGGATCCAGCTACGCTTCGCAAAACGATCTGGCGGTACACTTCGGTCTCGGAACCGCAACGAGCGTGGACAAGCTCGAGATCAAATGGCCGGATGGATCTGTGCAAACCGTTCGCGTTCCGGGAGTGGATCGTAGAATGACTATCGTTCAGACCTTAAAACAATGACATTGAAAGGTGACTCAAATTGAAGCGACGTGACTTCTTACAAGGCGCGGCCGCGACTGGCGGCGCGCTGCTGCTGGAACGCGCAGGCGGCCTCACGTATTCGTCCCGCGCTGCCGACTCGCGTATCGAAATTCTGATCGGCGAGGAGATTGGCACGATCAACCCAAACATCTACGGCCATTTCGCCGAACATCTCGGCGGCGTGGTCTACGACGGGATGTGGGTCGGACCAAACTCCAAAGTGCCAAACACGGGCGGCATTCGCACGGCGCTGGTTGACGCGCTGAAGCGAATTAAAGCGCCCGTCATACGCTGGCCCGGCGGCTGCTTCGCCGATAGTTACGACTGGCGCGACGGAATCGGACCACGCGCCCGCCGTCCCAAACGGACAAACTTCTGGGCCGACGCACAGGAATGGCCCAAAGACGTGCCTAATGGTCCATGGAAGTTCGAAACAAATCACTTCGGCACCAACGAGTTTCTGCGTTTCTGCCAATTGTCCGGCGCGCAAGCATACCTCGCTGCGAACGTGCGCGGTCTTACCGCCCAGCAATTCTACGAATGGATCGAGTACTGCAATTCGCCCGCAGGCTCGACAACGGGCGCGGAGCTGCGCGCCGCCGGCGATCTGCCCAATCGCGATCCATTTGGTGTGCGCTACTGGGGAGTCGGCAACGAATCATGGGGTTGCGGCGGAAACTTCACGCCCGAAGAGTACAGCGTTGAATACAGGCGCTTCACGGCCGCCGTTCCTCGTTACGGCGTCGATCTGCGTTTCATCGCTTCCGGCGCCAACGTCGGCGACTCCAACTGGACACGGGGATTCTTTTCGAAGATTGCCGAGAAAAACCGCGGCCTGTTTGACGGCATCTACGGCTGGGGACTGCACCATTACGCGTGGAACCTCGGATTTGGTAAAACCAACGACTGGGTCGCCGCAAAAGGAGACGCGGTCAAGTTCAGCGACGCGGAGTACTACGAATTGCTCCGCGAAGCCGATCGCATGGAGTCGCTCATCAATCAACATTGGACCATCATGGGAGAGTACGACCGGCAGCACCGCGTCAAGCTTGTAGTCGACGAGTGGGGCGCGTGGTACAAGCCGGGCACGGAAGTAAGTCCGACTCACCTGCTGGGCCAACAATCGACGATGCGTGACGCGATCCTTGCGAGCCTCACTTTAGACACGTTCAACCGGCACGCGGATAAGGTGGCGATGGCCAATGTTGCGCAGCTCATCAATTGTTTGCACTCACTGTTCCTCGCGCATGAAGATAAATTCATCGTCACGCCGACCTTCCATGTCTTCGCAATGTTCGTGCCGCACATGGGAGGCCGGGCAGTGCGAACGATCTTCAGCGCGCCCGAAGTACAATACACGCGTGTCGATAAACCAGCAGAGTTCTGGGGGCTATCCGGTTCGGCGTCAATCAAGGACAAACTACTGACACTGACCGTTACGAACCCGCATCTGCGCGAAACGCGCGAGACTGAGATCGCAGTGCGCGCTCGTCCGGGACGAGTAACTGAGGCGCTGACGCTGGGTGCGGCTGACGTTCATGATTCCAACACGTTCGCGAAACCAAACGTAGTGCAACCGCGCACTGAACAGCTCGCTGTTGCCGGCGGTGTTATTTCGTATCGCTTCCCGCCGGCTTCGGTCACTCGCCTGCAAATCGCATTGGACTGAGACGACTATGGTCTGGGAAGAGCGCTGGCATCCGTTACGTGAGGAGTGGGTAATCATCGCCGCTCACCGGCAAAACCGGCCGTGGAGCGGCGAAACGATCGAACACAACGAGGGCGCTACGCCTGAATACGTCGCGGATTGTTACCTCTGTCCGGGTAACCTTCGCGTTAACGGCGCGCGTAACGACAATTACACAGGAACGTTCGTCTTTGATAACGATCATCCATGTGTCGGGTTCGAGGCGCCGCAAACGCTTCAACCGCCGCCGGGCATTTATCGCAACCAACCAGCGACGGGGATAGCGCGCGTGGTTTGTTACAGTCCGAATCACAGTGTGGCGCTTGCAGAGCTCGAGCCGGACGCGATCAAAGACCTGCTTGAAGTTTGGCAGGACCAGTACCGGGAGCTCAGCGCTCGTCCGGAGATCAAGCACGTGCTGATTTTTGAAAACAAAGGCGAGGCCGTCGGAGTTTCGAATCCACATCCGCATTGCCAGATTTACGCCACCAACTTCGTCTTCAAAACTATCGAAACTGAAGCGCGAGCGAGTCAACGGCATTTCGTAGAAACGGGACGCATTCTTTTCCAGGACGTGATCAGAGCTGAAAAGGAAGACGGCCGCCGCATCATCTGCGAGAACGAATCGGCGATTGCGTTTATCCCTTACTTCGCACGTTATGCTTACGAAGTGTTCGTTGCTCCCAAAGCGACGCACGCCAGCATTGCCACGCTGGCGGAGAATGAACTGAAGGATTTCGCAGCGCTGCTGAAACAGGTGCTGGTGAAGTTTGACAATCTTTGGCAGATGCCTTTCCCCTACGTGATGCCACTGCACCAGGCGCCAACGGATGGCGGCGACTATTCGAGTTTCCATTTCCACATCGAGTTTCATCCCCCGCTGCGTCGCCCCAATCTTCTTAAGTATCTGGCGGGACCGGAAATCGGCGGCGGCAATTTTCTGTCGGACACTGCGCCGGAAGAGAAGGCCGAAGAACTCCGCGCGCAACCGGACCTGCACTACAAACACCGACGGCAGGAGCAGCTATGAGCGACCTGCGACCCGACGTGGCCGACGTGGCGGATCTGCTTGACCCGATTCGTCGCATTCATGAACGAGTGCGCGATGCGGTCGTGGTTGCATCCGAGCAGGCTGAAGTAGACCAACTGGCGCAGATCTCCGACGACGATTCGCAAGGCGACACGATTTATGCGGTTGACCGTGTCAGCGAAGAACTGCTCGTTCAACTCTTCGCGGACGAGTTGGCCCAACTTGCGCCGCTCGTGCTGATCGCCGAAGGAATCGAAGACGGCAAGCTGGTGTTGCCCGTTGGCGCGAGCGAACGCGATGCCGTTTGGCGCGTTATCGTCGATCCGATCGACGGCACTCGCGGCCTGATGTATCAAAAGCGAAGCGCGTGGGTGTTGACCGGAGTCGCTCCGAATCGCGGCGTCGAAACAAACCTGCAAGACATAGAGCTCGCCGTTCAGACCGAGATACCGCTGGTAAAACAACATCTCTCGGATGCGCTCTGGGCCATTCGCGGCCAGGGTTCACAGGCGGAAAGATTCAATCGTTTGACGCAGGAACGTAGACCACTCGCGATTCAGCCGTCGCGCGCAACGAGTATCCGGCACGGGTTCGCGATGGTGGCGCGTTTCTTTCCCGGCGCGCGCGACGAACTTGCCGCGATCGATGAAGCGATCATTCGCGACGTGCTCGGGCCGGTCGAGCGCGGAAAAGCGCATTGCTTCGAGGATCAGTATCTCTCATCAGGCGGCCAGCTTTACGAGCTGATGATGGGACACGATCGTTTCGTAGCCGACCTGCGTCCGTTGACGGAGAAGATACTGAACCGTGCCGGGCTGGAGTTGGGCATCTGCTGTCATCCGTACGACGTCTGCACGGAACTGATTGCGCGTGAAGCAGGCGTCTTCGTTACCGATGACGGCGGTGGACCTTTGCGTGCTCCGCTCAACATCGAAGCGGACGTTGCGTGGGTGGGTTACGCGAACGAGTTTATTCGTCGTGAGATTGAGCCAGTGTTGCGCCGCGTGTTGCGGGAACGCGGCCTCAGCAGTGATTAGAACCCGGGTTGTGACATGCGGGTGAAAGCAGATTACGAAATCATTCGGGGCGACACGCATGGTCTTGCCGATGTGTCGGAGTTTCTCGGCATGTTGAGCAGGCTTCATGAGCATGCAGTTCCCGAGTTGCGGACGTTTTTCGATCCGCAGTCTGAGATCACTATCGCGCGCGCGCCGGGCCGCCTCGACGTGATGGGCGGCATCGCCGACTATTCGGGATCGCTTGTCCTCGAACTGCCGATTGCGGAAGCCACTCTCGTGGCACTGCAAAAACAGGAAGCGCCGCAATTGAAGCTTGTCAGCTTGTCCGAAACTGACGACCGGGTGCTGAGCTTCGACATGCCATTGGCAGACTTTACGCGCGACGGCGAGCCGGTTGAATACGACGAAGCTCGGAAATATTTCAAACGCGATGAGACTCGGCAGTGGGCCGCGTACGTAGCAGGCGTTTTCCTCGTGTTGATGCGCGAACTCGGCGTGCGCTTCGATCGCGGCGCAGGAGTTCTCATTTCGTCGCGCGTTCCTGAAGGAAAAGGCGTGAGCTCGTCAGCGGCGCTCGAAGTGGCGACGATGAGCGCTGTGGCGGCGGCGTTCAACATCTCAATTGAACCGAGAGAGATCGCGCTGCTCTGCCAACGCGTCGAGAACCTCGTCGTTGGAGCACCGTGCGGCGTGATGGACCAGATGACCGCCGCGTGCGGTGAAGCGGATCAACTACTCGCTCTCATCTGCCAGCCGGCTGAATTGCTGGGAACGATTCAACTGCCTGAGGACCTGGCAGTGTGGGGCATCGACTCGGGAGTGCGTCATTCGATCGGCGGCGGCGATTACGGTTCAGTGCGAGCGGGAACGTTTATGGGTTACCGAATCATCGCCGAACTAGCTGGTCTCAGTGTCGAGCAAACCAGCGATCGAGTTGCGATTGAAGACACGCGCTGGCGCGGTTATCTCGCGAACCTGTCACCGCCGGAATTCGAAGAACACTTTGCGGCGAAGCTGCCTGACAGAATGTCTGGCGAAGAGTTCTTGGCGCGCTATGGCGGGACCGTCGATCCCGTGACACGTGTTACGCCTGGACGCACGTACTCGGTTCGTGCTGCTACCGCGCATGCTGTGTACGAGAGTTTCCGCGTGCAGCAGTTTGCTGATTTGTTACGCCGTCAACACGAGAGACCGGACCATGAAGAAAAGATAGCGATGGGCCGGTTGATGTACGAGTCGCACGCAAGTTATTCAGCGTGTGGTCTGGGCTCGTCGGGCACGGACCTGATCGTCGATTCAGTCAGGTCGGCAGGCGCGGATCAGGGACTTTTTGGCGCGAAAATAACCGGCGGCGGGAGCGGCGGCACCGTCGCGGTGCTCGGAAATCAAACCGCAGAGAAAGTTTTGCATGAGGTGGCGAACAGTTACGGCAAACTAACGGCATACCAACCGTACATCTTCAGAGGTTCATCGCCGGGAAGCGCGGCGTTCGGGCATCTCGCAGTGCGACTGAGCTGAATACGGCATGGCCATTCTCATTACAGGCGGAGCAGGTTACATCGGCAGCGTTACGACTGAGTTGCTGCGCGCGCGTGGCGAGCGAGTTGTCGTGCTCGACAACCTGTCGCGCGGGCACCGCGACGCGGTCGCGCCTGAAGTGCCCTTTTATCAAGGAGACGCCGGCAATCGCGAATTGATCACGCGCGTGGTCCAGGAACACGACGTCGACGCGTGCATTCACTTCGCGGCGTTCGCTTACGTCGGAGAGTCCGTTAGCGCCCCCGCGCTTTACTACGAAAACAACGTCGCGCAGGGTATCCGTTTGCTCGGCGCTCTCGTGCTGGCAGATGTTCGTCAGTTCGTGTTCTCGTCGACTTGCGCTACCTACGGAGAACCGCAACGCATTCCAATCGACGAACAACACCCGCAACTGCCGACAAACCCGTACGGCTGGTCGAAACTGTTCCTCGAACGGATCATGAGCGACTACGATCGCAGCTACGGTTTGAAGTTTGTCGCTTTACGTTACTTCAACGCCGCCGGTGCGACTCCCGAACGAGGCGAACGCCACGATCCGGAAACGCACCTGGTTCCGCTCGTGCTCGACGCTGCACGCGGTGAAAGCGATCTCGTCGCCGTCTTCGGCAATGACTATCCGACGAAAGATGGAACGTGCGTGCGCGACTACATACACGTCAGCGATCTTGCTGACGCCCACGCACTGTCGCTCGATTACCTGCGCGCCGGCAACTCTTCTACCGCAATCAATCTCGGCAACGGGCAAGGCTATTCTGTTCTGGAAGTGGTGGAAGCGGCGCGCGAAGTGACGAGACAGGACATCGCGATCGAGATGCAGGAGCGGCGCGCGGGTGATCCGTCGCACCTCGTTGCGGATGCGTCGAAAGCAGCCGCAGTGTTGGGCTGGAAGCCGCAGCATCCGGAGCTCGCGGACATCATCAGTTCAGCATGGCAGTGGATGAGAAAAGAATAGAACAAGCGAATCAAACGAAAGGGTATTCCAATGTTGTCGTTCCGCAGAGTGGTCCAATTAATCGCTGTCTGGATATTGCTGGCCATCAGTGCGCTCGCGCAGGCGGAGAAATGGTCGGAGCAGAAGGCGCGCGATTGGTATGCAAGACAGCCGTGGCTCGTGGGTAGCAACTACAATCCCGCCAGCGCGATTAATCAACTCGAAATGTGGCAGGCAGACTCGTTCGATCCAAGGCGAATCGATCTCGAACTTGGCTGGGCCGAAGGCCTCGGCATGAACACGATGCGCGTCTACCTGCACGACCTGCTGTGGCAGCAGGATCCGGAGGGTTTCAAGCGCCGCCTCAACGAGTTTCTGACCATCGCTGCGAGGCACAGAATCA
>DASRIM010000321.1:0-50830 GCA_035649995.1 Pyrinomonadaceae bacterium
GATCAGGCCATAGATCGCGAAGGCTGTGTCTTTCGTGGAGTTCCAGAAGTAACTGTTGTTCCTGTCAGACACCAGCCAGCGAGCCGCAGGCTGCAACAGCGGACTGTTCGGTTTGATTCGGGTGAGCGCTTTCAACGACAGCGCCGTGCCTTCCGTTTGATCTTCTTGGGTGAAGTCGAGACGGGCCTGACGGTCCGAGTGCCAGTAGGCCGTGCGATTATCCGTGCGTGCCGTACGTTCGATCTCGGTTGCCACTTCCGACGCGCGCCTGTCTTTTTGCAGCGTCAACGCGAGCGCGAGCAGGGCCCGGCCGTACGGTTGGAGACTGCCGCGTTCGGCGTAGAGTCTTTCGAGGTGGTTCGAATCGACTCCGCCGGTTTCGGCCAGCGCGTAGATCATGAACGCGCGTGTTTCGGGATCGAGGTCCGTGCCCTTATCGGTCTTTCCCGCCGCCAGCATGGATTGGAGTTTCTCGCGGCCGCGTACGATCCGATCGTCGTCGATCTCGTATCCGGCTTGTTTAGCCAGTGTCAAACCATCGACCACGTACGCGGTCATGAACGGATCGCTGGCGTCGTCGGTCCACCAACCCCAGCCGCCGTCCTCGTGTTGGAAGGCGTACAACCGATTGCGCCCGCGTTCTACTTTCTTCTTCAACTCGCTCTCGTTGCGAATCGTGGCGGATTTGAACTCCTTGAGCGTCTTCGTAACCATGATGTTCGGCAGGAAGCTCGACATCGTCTGCTCGACGCAGCCGTACGGATACGTCGTGAGATAGTCGAGAGCGCCAAACAGCGTGCCGGCGATAGAAGGCGCGACTTCGATGCGCAATTTACGCGAGTTCGCGTCGGCGTTCGCCGGCAAGTCGAGCGTGAACTGCTGCTCGGCAGCCTCGTCCGTTGTTTGCCATCGTTCGACTTTCGTTTCGCGCAGGCCGCGGGGAACTACGTCGAGAGTCAACTCGACTGCGTCAGACTCGGTGTTCGTCAACGCCTTCGCGAGCAACGTTATCTGGCCGGTTTGCGGCGCGGAGACTTTCCAGTCCACGCGATGCTCGCCTTCTTTATCGATCGTGACCGTCTGGTCCGGTGGTCCAATCAGTTGCGCGCCCGAGACGGAGATCGAGATCTGCGTTGCCTTCGCCTCCTTGAGATAGTTGTGGACGATGCCGGACAGTGTGACGGTGTCGCCCTGTGTCAGAAAGCGCGGCGTTTCCAGTCTCAGAATCACGTCCTTGCGGGAAACTACTTTGGAGGTCGTCATGCCGACCTTTGTATCGCTCGTGACGCCTCGCGCCGTCGCGCGCCAGGTCGTCAGGTTGTCAGGCAGTCGAAACTTCACGGTCGCTTTTCCATCGTTGCCCGTAACCGCGCTCGGCTGCCAGAACGCGGTGTCGCGAAACTCTTTCCGGATCAGCGGCTGGACCAACTCGCCTTCGTTCTTGAAGTCGGCCAACTGGTACGACGGCTTCATGGCTGCGAGATCCATCGGCTTGTCGCCGGCGTAACCCGTGAACGAATACGCCACCGACAGGTTCGTCATGACTGAGCTGTAACGCATGCCGTAGAAGTGGCTCTTGATACTTCCGGTGTAGTCGGGCGCGACGCTGTAGATCGCTTCGTCGACCACGCCGAGACTGACTTCCGCATTGCGCACCGGTGCGCCGTCCGCGTCGCGCGCCAGAATCGTGTACGACGCCGTTTCGCGCGGCTTGTATTCCGTCTTGTTGGGAATGATCTCGAGGTCGAGTGTCTTGTCGCGCGCCGGTACGATGATGCGTTTCGCGTCCGAGTACATCGTGCCTTCGCGAACGAACGTGACGCTGAGAAAGACGTTCGGCGCGTACGTCGCCTGGATCGGAACGTCGAGAATTATCGACGTACCGGCCGACTTCACATAACGAACAGACATGACGGTATCGACTTCGGTCGTCACGAGCAGGTTCGCGTCTGCGTGTGGCAGGATGGCGAGCACGCGAGCTGTTTCGCCAACGCGATACGACTTTTTGTCAGGGACCAACTTGATCGAATCCTGAGCGGTGTTGGAGTAGCGGTCGGCCCAAACGTTATCCGCGCTGGCGACCCACAGGTAGCCGCCGATGGATTCGTACTGTTTCCCATTCTCGTGAACGACAGTCTTGATGATGAGACTGCCGGGTGTCGTGATTCGGTAGTCGTAGGTTGCGCGGCCCTGAGAATCGGTCTTGACCTGGCCCGACCCGATCTCCTGTTCGCGCATTTTGTAATCGGGGTCGTACTCGCTTTCCTTTTGCTCGACTTTCTCCCAGGTCCGTAGAGCAAATTTCACGGTGACGTCCGCGGACACGGGCCGGCCTTCGTAATCGCTGGTGATGATCGAGATCTTCGCCGTTTGATCTTTTGTATAGACGTAACGTTCCGCTTGCGCTCGCGCGATCACGCTGCCGCGCGTCGCGATCAGGCTCGCGCTGGCGTTGATCGTGCGGCGCGAGGAATCGGTTACCTGGGCCTCGAGCCGGTACTGAAAGTCGAAAACATCGTTCTCCGTGTGCTGCGGAACGTCGAAGTCGACCTGGAGACGGCCCGCGGCGTCGAGCTTTCCTTCGCCTTCGGAGACCATATCGCCGTAGGAGCCGTATTCGGAGTATTCCTCGTCCTCCTCTTCACCTTCTTCGTCTTCGTAGTCGGGCCATGGGTAGTAGCGCGAACGATAGACGTAGTACTTCACGTCGGCGTTTGACACCGGCGCGCCGAAGAAGTAACGAGCGCTGACGTCGAATTTCGATTTACTGCCGGCCGAAGCAAACTTCTGCGCCGCGACGACGTTCACTTTGTACTCGGGCTTCTTGTACTCCGCGACTTCAAAATTACCGTTTGAGCTGCCTTCATCGGTCGACGCCTCGATGCCGTAAGTTCCCAACGGGGCCTCTTCGCCGATGGTCATCTCGCCGGAGAAGGTGCCCGTTGTCGACAGATGGAGCTCTTTTTCGAGCACGCGCGCACTGTTCGGATCCGTGACCGTCACTGTGACCGTGTCGCTTTTTACCGGACGGTAAGTGCCTTGCTCGTCGACGCCGCGAAGTATTCCTTTGAAGTAGACGGTGTGATTGGGACGATAGATCGGGCGATCGGTATAGATGTAACCGGTGACGTTCGCTGCACCGCCTTCTTCGTTGCTGAAGTAATAGGATTCGAGATCCGAGATGGCGAAGTCTTCTTTGTGGGAGGCGAAAACCAGGAAGTCGTCGTTGTCTACGTCGGCCACGGGATCAGCCTCAGCTTCCGCCTCTTCGTCTTCTTTATCCTTCTCTTTGACTCTCGCGCGAAACACTCCCTCGCCGTTCGTCGTGCCGGTAACGATAGTGTTGCGGGCTTTCAGCACCGAGACTCGGGTGTTCGCTTGCGGCTCGCCCGTAACACGGTTCACTGCGTAAACCAGCAGCTCTCCGTTCGGCGAAGACTTCTCGACCAGCGCGAGGTTCGTCACGACGACGACCGTGTATGCTCGCAGGTTGTCGTTCACTGCTTCGACTAGATAGACGCCCGGCTCGCGTTTACCCAATGGGACCATGCGGCGGTCGTATTCATTTTCGAGCGTCGCCAGCGGTTCGCGCCAGCTCGTCACTAACTGGTTTGGGTTCAACAGCGGCACGCGCGCGTAGTCCGCGACGTTGAGCGGCGTGCGTCTGCTCGAATCGTCGGAGCGAAACTTTTGGTTCAATGAGCGGCGCGTGTTCGCCTGCAACTGGCCGCGCCAGTAATTGCGAAGACCTGCGAAGGCCCAGGATTTAATCGCGCGCACTCGTTCGAGGAACGACGGTTTTCGCTGGAGCTTCTCCGTCAGCTCTACCTGCTCGTCTTCACCCATCTGGTGCGGGTTACTGAGCTGCGAGAAAAAGCGTTGCGGATCGTTGACGCGGTAGACGCGAAAGTCGAGCTTGTCTACGCCGCGATAATTGATCCACATGCGAGGGTTCTCGGCAGTTCCGAACGTGCGGTTGGTGCCGAGTGAAAAGAACGGCTTCGCGCCGGTGGTGGTAGTGGTCGTCGTCGTCGTTTCGGTGGCGGCAGGAACGGGCGCTTTCGGTGCCTTCGTTTCGGAGGTCGCGCTGTTTACACGCGAATGGGCCAGCGCGAACGCGGCGGAAATCACGAGCACGTAAATCAGAAAAGGCCGTGTCAGGAAAGATTGCAGTTTCAAGCGGAACACGTTCATTCCTCCGGTGCGACTTGTTGATTAAGTATCTTCAGACGATAAAAACCGAGAAAGTTAGGATTGCTTTGAACAGGGCGCCAGCGCTTGTTCGGATGCTGGTCCAACACCGCCAAACGCACTTTCTTCACCGTGCCTGCGTCCTGCGGCGACGCGCCTGTGTGATAGACCACCCAATCACGTGCGCCCTCACTTGCCAATCGCGCCTCGCCGAGAAAAATCATCACGTGATAGGGATACTTCTGCACCCACGGTTGATGAAAGAACAGAAGATCGCCGGGCCGCGCTTGATCGCGATCGCGGCTGACGAAAGTGGCATTGAACATCTTGAGAGTTTGCGCGTCGGCAAACTCGGAAAACCTGCCTTTGGCGACGTCGTTCGGCGAGTAGTTTCCGGGTGCTGTCCGAAACAGTTTTTCGCGCAGCGGCGCTGACGTCAGGCTGACGCCGACGTCGGGCGCGACTGCCTCGTAGTTCTCACCCATTCGCTGATACCAGGGACGGTCGTGTGTGCGCAGCGACTCTCGCCAGGCGAAACGAACCAGCCCGGCGCAGTCGCGTTGCTCGCCGTTCCACTCGTCGCTCAATTTGTAGAACTGCATCTCGGCGATCGACGTGAACCAGCGGCGAAAGTTTTCGCGGTCGTTGAAGCTGCGCAGTTCTGAATTGTCCGGAATGCCGTCGTGGTCCAAATCGGCGTCCGCGACGGGCTCAGACCGTGTCGCGGTGGAATTTGCAGGCTTGCCGGCGTTGGCTGGGGTCGACGACCTGGAGCTGTAATGAGCCAGCAGGAATAGAGCAGGCAAAAGGATCAGCGGAAACACCAATAGCGGCGCCAACCGGCGTTTCCAGTTTTTGTAGAGCGCAGCCATCGGCGCAATTATTCGCTTCGGCGGTGTTTTCAGATAGGCGATTGGTAACGCCGCCCGGTCCGGTTAGCCCTTGTGTTTGAAATGGTTCGGTACGGTCGGCGCGAATGTGGAAAGCCACAGTCCGGCATTCCAGGATTTGATGGATAAAGTTTCAGCAGGCGGAGCATATCACGGCAGAAAACTTTGCAAAAGAAACAAAAAGGTGCGGCCTTTGTGACACGCGAATTGGACCATTCACGATGCTAAAAAAGAAGGTTGCAAATTCCAGCGCTCACGGGTAGATTGATTTGGTTGCTTACAAGGTAGCGGTGCTCTCCCGACAGCCGGGTGTTACCCTGCCTTCACTTATTGCGGGGGAGGATGAAACAGGTGCCGACCGGAACTTGCCCTGAATGTGATGCTGATGTCCATGTTGATTTGGACACGGACAAGGGCGAAATTGTGTCTTGTGAAGAGTGTGGAACCGATCTCGAAGTGGTTGGGCTCGATCCCGTCGAGTTGGACATTGTTGAAGAGGAAAGTTACGACGAGGACGAAGACGAGGACGAATACTGATTCTTCTTATCCGTGTTTACTTACTGGCGGCGCGATAGTCCGATCGGCTCTGACGTAGCGTTAACCCACGCGGTCCCTCCACCCGGATCGTGTGGATCTGTCCATCGCGTCGCTTTTCCTCCGGCGGATAAAACGCCAGCACGTATGCGGAGCTGACCTCCTCCGCCAAAGCTCTGAACATCGGTGCATAATCTCGTTCGTTAGCGTATACGTTTCGGCCGCCTGTCAACTCGGCAAGGCCGCTGACGTCCAACGGCGTCGGCAGCGGCACCTGCGTCGCCGAAGCCATCACTCGCGAATACGACGGTAGCGTAACCACGAAGACACTCACGTCCGCCGCGTTGGCCCGTTCGATCACCGTTGCCGGTTTTACCGTATCGCCGACCGGAAAACCGTCTGTCACGACTACGACCGCGCGTTTCATCAAACGTTTTTCGCGCGTGCGCGGCGCGCTGCGGACCAGCAATCGGATCGCGTCGTCGACTGCGTCATACGTGTGCGTCGACAAACCGCTCGGCGCGTCACGTGCGATTCGTTCCAGTGCTTCGTCGAGCTTGTTCGGCTCCGCGGTGAACTTCTGTAGAGTCTTTACGCGCATGCCAAACGTCATTACGGCGTAGACGACCGGATGGTCCGCCAGGTGGTTCGAAAACGATTTCAACGCCTCGCGCAGACGGAGGATCTCCTCCGAAGTCATGCTGCCGGAGACGTCGAGGGCAAACACGATCGCCAGCGGTCTAAGTTCGCCTTGCCGTTTTTCGAGTTGAAAGAACGAGATCTTTTGCTCGACGCCGTCGGAGAAGATTTTGAAATCTTCCTGCTTGAGATGCCGGACCGGGCGGCCTGACGCGTCCGTTGCGGTGACGTCGACCGAGACGAGATCGGTGTCGATGCGCAGGACGTCTTCAGGTTCCTGTTCGTTGGGGAAGACTTTGCGTGGCCGTTGAGTTTGCGCCCCCGGAGCAGTCGGCGGATCCTGCGGCACGCCGGTGGTGGCGAGGGTCGCCAGCAGAAGCATGAGCAGACATAGCTGCGCTGAAAAAGCCGCGAATTTCTTTGACATCAAGACTCTCTCTGGCCGGCGCGCCAACCGTTATGGGCGGATTATACGGGGGCGACCCGCAGAAGCAAACGGTGCTATCATTCGGCGCATCAATCTGGCAGCCCCGTCGTCTATACGTGGAGGATCAACTGTGAGATTCAAGAAACCTCTCTTCGCCTTCGTACTTGCGCTCCTCGTCGCTGGAGTGGCTCTCGGGCAGGACAAAGACAAGTCGCTCGGCGCCATCAAGGGCAAGGTGCGGGTGGAGACGGGGACGCCGGCGGGTGTTGCGGTCGTCGTCAGACGCGGCGAAAAGGAAGTCACGCGCGTCGAGACGCAGAAGAACGGCGACTTTGTTGTTTCGCGACTGACGCCGGGTATTTATGGTTTGACTTTCCGCAAAGCGGGTCTGAGCATCGGCACCATCGAAGACGTCGAGGTTAAAGCCGGCAAGACTCGTTCTCTCGGCGATCGGCTCGTACTCACGATCGACGAAGGATCGATCGCTTTCCTGGCGGGCGCGGTTTTCACCGCCGAGGGCCGCAGTGTTCCGAACGCCAAAGTCGAGTTGGCGCGCATCCTCGAAGACGGCACGACGAAGAAGATCGACGGGCGAGTGACGACCGAGACCGGTTCCTTCAAGTTTCGCCTCTCGCCGGATCCCGGAAAGTATCGCGTGAGTGTCAAGGCTGACGGCGAGGCTGTGAGCGCAGATGTAGACGTTGACGGCGCGGCGGTGTATCGCGTGGCCCTCAATCTGCCGGCCAAACCACAATAATCGTCAATTATGGCTGAGGACCGTGAAGAGTTCCTGACGGCTAAACAACTTGCGCAGTATTTGCAGGTCAGCGAGTCGACGGTGCGGCGTCTGGCGGCGAAGCGCCGGATACCGTCGGTCCGCTTAACACCGCGAATCATCCGTTTTCATCTCGACGCGGTGCGTGAGGCGTTGGAAGTCCCTCGCTATCGCATTCGACACGGCGAATACACCGAACGTGTCGACGACGCTCAACTCTCTTTCGACGATCTCCTGCTGTTGAGCTGAATCAAGCCTGTCGCTTCGTGGGACGTGGCGGGTTGAACTCGACCCATTTGTTGTTCTGCTTCACGAAGATGCGGGGCTCGCGAATCTGAAAGCCTTTTCCGAATCCAGGGTTCGAGGCGAGAAACTTCTTCACCGTCGACTGATCGCCCGTGGCAACGCGCCACTTGCCCTCTTCCCTCAACAGATACTGCTGCGCGACGATCTTGCCTTCTGCCTGAATCGGATTCACGACTCGCCCGTACAGAACTGTATCGACGACGGCGATGTTGCCGGAGACTCGGATGGCGCCGATGTCCATCCGGTCGAGCTGATAAAACCCCTGCGCGCGTTCGAGCGCGCCGACGAAGCGTTCGCGCGACATTCGCTTCCGCGCGGAACCGGGAAGTAGATCGTAAAGCGCGCTGTAGTTGTGCGACTTCAGTTGTTCGAACACGCTTTGTACCGTGCTGCGAACATCCGCCTGGTCCGATGCCTGTGCCGTCAGCGGCAGCAGCCAGAGCAGCGCGACTAATCCCAAAATGCTAAGGCTCTTCTTCTTCATCATTGAGTCGTGACTTTAAAATTTCGCGATAACTCAGAAACCATGCAACCGCGCCGAGCGTCGCGGCGATGAAAACTTTGTCGAAGTCGCTCTTGAAAGCGAAATACGCAGCAGCCAGCCCACAAACACCTACGACGATCAACCAAAACGACTTCACTTTATGCTCACCGGCAACTTCAGATCGATCGAGCCCGGCGCGTAACAGACCTGATCGTCACATGCCTGGACGCGCAATTTGCCGGAAAGGTTGTGCGTCCCCGCTGGCGCAGTCTTCGCGGCGGTGAAGCGTACCTTCAAATCGGCCGTGCCTTCGTAGACGGCCAACGGCTGCTCCGCGAAAGAGAATTTCCTCGTGAGCGCATCAGGATAGGTGATGAAATCGACCGCCACGCCGTCAGCGGGAGTAATCTCGAGTTGTGTCGGTATTAAGTAAGGGAACGATGCCGGATTTGCATTGACGTGGTAGCCGTTCTCGATATTGAGCCGCACAACCGCGTCGCCCGATTCGCCCCTCGCGAGGCTCGTCTCGGGCGTCGTCACTTTAACGACACCGGCGGAAGTGATTTCGCGTCGCTGTTCCGTGTTTGGCGGCGCCTCGAATCTTACGCACCCGACCGCCGCCAAACACAGATAAAGAACAATTGCCGAGAATTTAATCCGCTGCCGGCGTCGAAAGCGCCTCAGCCAGCCGTATTCGTTTTGCACGCCGTACAAGATAACGAACTACGAGGCCCAACGGCAAAAGCACGAACAGGCCGATCGGAATCATCACGATGACGAAGCGGATCAGAAACAGAATCACTGCCGAGCCGACGTCGATCGCGTCTGAAACGCTGTCGCGCAACTCGTGGCCGAAGCCGGTAGTGCTGACGGCCACCATCGGCCTTGGCGCTTCGATGTTGATGGTGATGGTCGACAGACTGGCGCGGTTTTCGAGAAAGCGCTTGCGGCCTTCGAGCTTCTCGATGTCGGTTCGAACGTCGGCGATCTGCCGTTGCACTTCGAGTGCGTCCTCGACCTTTCTCGCTTGCTTCATGATTTCGAGGAACTGAAGCTCGAGGGCGCGCTGCGTCTTGATTCGCGCCTCGAGATCGATGAACTCTTCGGTGACGTCCTGGCCGGTGACGTTCTCTTCGCGCAGATTGTTTGCGAGTTTTCGGATCTCGTCGAGTGCGACGCCGAATTGAGTCGCTGGAATTCTGACGACGAGCTTGATGTCGAGTGTGCGTTTAGCGGGGTCGGCGTCCTCTCTTTGTTTCGATTCCGAAGTCACGACGAAGCCGCCGTGCGATTCGGCGATCGAGGTTACGCGCTGTTGCGCTTCGGTGGTCGAGTTGACCTCCATCGTGAGGTTTGCGTTGCGAATGATCTTGCGATCGGCGGCTTCGGCGGTTGACGCAATCGCGTCCGTTTGTGTTAAGGAAACCTGCTTCAGTTGCTCTTGAGGAACTGCTATCGAGTCTCTACTGACTTGATTGAACCCGGCGGTATCACCGGCTGACGTTGTGGCGGCTCCGGCAGGTGGTGCTTTGCTGTCGGCGTTGAAGCGACTCGGGCTATTACCACCACACGCGGTCAACGTCATCAACAAAAGAAGCATTAACCAGATGGGAGATTTCATGATGGCCCTCCATTGAATATCGAAACGACGCTATTAGAACGTTCGCGAGGCCTACACTTGCATTCCCATGTTCGCTCTACTCGATTTTTATTCGTGGTCCTCGTCGCCGTCGGGCTTCTTGATGCCGAACTTCTCCAGGCGGTACTGAAGGGTGCGGAAGGTCAGGCCGAGGAGTTTGGCGGCCTTGGTGATGTTGTAGTCGGTCTGTTCCATCGCCTGCGTGATCAGGTTGCGCTCGACGTCCTCGAAGTTGATGCCTTCGGCCGGTAACTTGAACGCGCCTTCCACTGCCGGCCCAACGTCCTGGCGCACCTCGGTAGGCAAGTCTTCCAGCGTGATCTGATCGCCTTCCGCAAGCAGGATCGCGCGTTCGATTGCCGACTCCAACTGCCTCACGTTTCCGGGCCAACTGTAGTCCATCATCACTTTTCGCGTTTCCGGTGTCAGACCGGTGATGAGGCGCGACGTGTTTCGGGTGTGTTTCTTGAGGAAGTAATCTATCAATACCGGAATGTCCTCACGCCGTTCGCGCAACGGCGGGACGTCGATCGACAGCACGTTGATTCGATAATAGAGGTCGTCACGGAAACGCCCGTCAGCAACCATCGCGCGCAGGTCGCGGTTGGTCGCGGCAATGACGCGAACGTCGACGCTGATCTCGTGCGTGCCGCCGACGCGGCGGATCTTTCGCTCCTGAAGCGCGCGCAGAAGTTTCGCCTGGATGCCGACGTCGAGCTCCGCGATCTCGTCGAGAAACAAAGTGCCGCGGTCAGCGATCTCGAACAGACCTTTCTTCTCGGCGTGCGCCCCGGTAAACGAACCTTTCTCGTGACCGAACAGTTCCGACTCGAGCAGGTTCTCGTTGATGGCGGCGCAGTTGACCGCCTGAAACATTTCCGTCGAGCGCGGCGACTGATTATGTACCGCTCTCGCGATCAGTTCCTTGCCCGTTCCTGATTCGCCGCGAATCAACACCGTCGAATTCGATCGCGCGACTTTCAAGATCATCTTCTTGACGGTCTCCATTTTCGGCGACGCCGAGATGATCTCGATATCGATCGCGTCGAGCCGGTCGAGCGCGCGGTTGATAGTTTCGAGCAGTGCGGCTTTGTCGTACGGCTTTTCCAGATAATCAAAAGCGCCGCGCCGCAGGGCTTCCTTCGCCGACTCGATCGAGCCGTGAGCAGTCAAGAGTATGACGATGATTGACGAATCGTAGGCGAGCAGTTGTTGCAGCAGCTCGATGCCGTCCATGCCCGTCATCTTGAGATCGGTCAAGGCGAGATCGAACCTTCGATCTTTGGCAAACTTGAGCGCCGCTTCGCCTGACGCGGCCGTCGTTACGTCGTAGCCTTCCTCGACGAGAATCATCTCGAGGATCTCGCGCTGCGACTTCTCATCGTCAACAACCAGAATGTTCTTTCGTGACATATCAAGTCTCTTTAGCCGGTAAGATTATCGTGAACGTGGTTCCGCTTCCTTGCTTGGATGAGACGCTGATCGTGCCGCCGTGATCGTCGACAGCTTTCTTAACGATGGCCAGGCCCAGACCAGTGCCCGTCTCCTTGGTCGAGAAGTATGGTTCGAAGACTTTCGAAATGTCTTCAGCCGCAATGCCGCATCCAGTATCGGTGATTTCAACCTTAACAGAGTTGTCGTTGGTGTTCGAAAGCTTGATCGAGACGCGGCCGCCGTCGCTGTCGATCGCCTCGACCGCGTTTATGACGAGATTGGTAAATACGGATCGCAGTGATTCGCGATCGGCCATCACCGTCGGCAGCTTCTCCTCCTGAACGATCGTCGTTTCGATACCGCACTCCGATGCGCGCGCTTCGACGAGCCGCAGCGCGTCTTCAGCTTCCGCGCGAATATCGAGGTCCTGCAATTCGAGCTTTGTAGGACGCGAGTACTTGAGGAAGTCGCTGATGTGGCGATTGATGCGCGCGACTTCCGTCTTGAGTTGATTGGTGAGTTGAACGAACGTCGCTTTCTTTTCCGGATCGGCAGGCGCGAACGACGAGCGGAGATGATCGAGCGTGAGATTGATGTAGTTGAGCGGGTTTCGAATCTCGTGCGCGATGGCGGCGGCGAGCCGTCCGACGACGGCGCCTTTCTCTGCCTGGTGCAACTGCGTTTCCAGCTCGCGCGCGCGTCCGAGTTTCGCTGTCATCTCGTTGAAGGCGGTCGCGAGTGTGCCCATCTCGTCGCGCCGTTTGGTCTGGACCTGGATGTCGAAGTTTCCGGCGGCGACGTTTCGCGCCGCGATGGCGAGCTCTTTGATCGGACGCGTGAAGCGCCAGACGAAGAAACCGGTTATCAACGTTGTGACGAACAAGACAGCAAGAGTCAGCAGCGCTGAGCGTGACGTTTGTCGCTCGAAGACGTTCGTCAGGACATTTGCGGAGTCGAGGACGACGATGATGAAACGGCGTCCACTGTCCGTCTGCACTGGGACAAAGAACGCGCCCGCTTCGCCGAAATCGGGACTGGTCGAAGGCGGGATCCATGAAGGCAGCGGTGGTTGATTGTCGCCGGTGTAGGGAACCCCGCTGCGCAGAGGCAGAACCTGGATGTCTTTGAATTGAACGTAACGCGGCGATTTGTCTTCATTTTCACCGGGATTGTATTCCGGGTTGAGACTGTCTCTGATGTTTCCGTCGTCGTCGACGACAAGGATATTCCTGACGCGGACTCTTCTGTCACTGAGCAACGGCTCGCTACTGCCGGCGATCTCGACGAGGTACTTGTCGCTCGTAAGGCTCTGCACGCCGAGCGCGAGGCCGGTCATAATGGCTTGTTCCTGTTCGATGATCATGCGGGCGTTGGCTTTTACCGCGCGGAGATTGAAGTAGTACTGAATGCCTAAGGTGAGGCCGAGCATCAGGGCGAGCAGCAGCAGCAGCCGAGCGCGAAAACTTTCTACGAGGGCAGGAAATCTCATCAGTCACTAAGAGCGATCAATCAGTCTCACTGGTTGTCGAATTTGTTTAAAAATGGAAAGCAGGCAACTCTGCTGGTGCGGGGAGCGTCTGCGTTCCTGCGAAATATGTATAATCGATTACTTTTTTATTGCCCACAACTGGCTGTTGATGTTATATTTGCGGCGGTCTCAAATCAATGTCCCCAGAGACCGCCGTCAGGGAAACTCTTCCCGCCCCTCAATGTTGCAGTAGACGTTTGTTGAGTTGTACGAAAAGAGGCGTTTTTTGAGGAAGCTCAGAACTGCAAACCAGGATTTATTTGAGGGTGACCGCTCGTATTTCGGCGGCAGGAATTTCAGCTCCATTCACAGTTTTAAGTAAGTAATCTCCTAAGAAGAAAGGTGCTTAGGCCTGATGACTCTGCATTTCCATTCCCCTAGACCAACCCGGCTCGTCTTTATTCTAATTATCCTGTGTTCACTTGTATTTTCCGGTGCGGTTTACGGGAAGAAAAGATCCTCCGCGGGCCGCAGCGCCCGCTCAGCAAAGACTAAGAAAGCGACGGCCAGAAACCGCACGTCACGACGTGGCGGCAGGCAAGTGGCGCGAAGTTCTCGCCGCAGCCGCGGCGGTCGCATGTCAGCGCGTGAAGTACGCCGTCAACGTGCACTCGTCGCGCGCGAGCAGTCGAATTCTTTGAGAGCGCTTCAGCGCCGGCTTGGCAGGCCGTTAACGAAACGCGAGCGTACTGCCGAGTTGCGTCGCGTTGCTTCGCGTAATCGACGTTCGTTGCTCGAGGCACGCCGTCGCGCGGAAGCAGCTCGCCGCGCCGCGATCGCTCGTCAACGAGCAATCGACAACGCGCTGCGTAACGAAGTGCAGGCGTTCATCGCGAAGGACGACCTTACCGGCGAAGATCCTGAAGTGCGCCGTGTGGCAGTCAACGCGTTGGGCCATCACGCCGGCACCGTCGTCGTGATGGATCCGATGACTGGCCGCGTCTATTCCGTTGTGAACCAGGAGTGGGCGCTGCGCCGTGGATTCAAACCGTGCTCGACGATCAAGTTGGTCACGGGCGTTGCCGGACTTTCCGAGAACGCGATTCCTTCGATGGACACCGCAGGCGATGGTTACAGGCTCGATCTGACGTCAGCATTGGCCCATTCGGACAATCCATTTTTCCAACAAGTCGGCACCCGGATCGGTTCCGAGAAGATGGTTACCTACGCTCGCGCACTTGGTCTCGGTGAGAAGACGGGACTGAACGTGCCGTTTGAATTTGCGGGCAAGTTGCCGGAAATCAGGGTGGGCGTTGTCGAGCGACGCATGTTCTCGCACGCCGATGGTTTTGAAGTCACGCCGTTGCAGTTAGGCACTTTGGTTTCCGCGATGGCGAATGGCGGCCGTTTGCTCGTTCCGCAGATTCCCCACTCGCCGAAAGAAGCGAGCAAGATGGCGCCGAAAGTCCGAAGACACCTGACCATCACCACTGATGTGTGGCAGCGCATGGTCCCGGGCATGGTCGGGGCCGTTAACTACGGTTCGGGCCGCAAAGCTTACGATCCGACGCAGACTGTCGCCGGCAAGACCGGAACATGTATCGGCGACGGCGGCTGGGTAGGCCTGTTCACTTCATATGCTCCGCTTGCTAATCCGCGTCTGGCCGTAGTCGTGATCACGCAGGGCACCGACGCACGCCGGCATTTCCCGGCGGCAGTGGCCGGCGAGATTTATCGCCAACTAAATCACCGCTTCGGTACCGCGATCAACCTGCAAGTCGCTTCGACGCTCGACGACGAAGAGAAGGAAGTTGCCGATGCCGAAGCAGCAGCCGAACAAACGGCCGATGCGATGGCGGATGAAACTCCGGAGACAAGCGCAGTGACCCCGGTGACCACTAATAAGCAGTCAACTTCCGCACCGGCGAACCCGGCAGTGAAACCAGTCGTCACTGAACAGAAGAGTCCGGTCAAACGCGTTCTGATGCCGCTGGAGAAGAAACCCGAAGCGCAGAAGAGCACGCAGCCGGCCACGAATCCAGGCGCCACCACCGCTCCAAACGAACAGCGCCCACGTCGCGCGAACCCGTAATCTCCTAACAATCTCCAACGTTCGATTTACTTGCGCCGGAATTGCAATCTCCGGCGCAAATTTTTTTGAAGGTTTTTCTATAACAAGCGCGCATGTCCTTGACACACTTACGGAAGTTGCAGGAATATTGCGGGGTTCTTTACCCAGGTTCTAATTTACTAGACCCATTCACCCGCGGATGCAAAGCGGCAACCGGTCTCTGTACCGTTCGCATCCTAAAGTTCCTGTGCGACGTCGGAAGAACTGGAGCCCTCGGCGCGACTGTTGAAAAGATTTTTGGAGGTTTCGATAAATAATGAAAAAGATAAAGACGCTTTTAACCATCGCGGCGACAGTCGCAATGCTCGCTCTTCCGGTCGCAGCGAAGAACGCGATCGTGACAGCAGATGCCGCGCAGGACGCCTGCTCGGACGACGGCAAACGCGGCCTATACGCCACATTTCGTGAGAATCTTCAAAAAGATCAAGCTAAGGCATACGACGCGGCAAAGAAGTATCTTGCCTGTCCGGCCGCTGCTACTCCGACCGAAGGCGAGCAGAAAATCGTCGATTACTTGAAGAACTTTGTTACCAAGTATGAAGCGGTGACTCGCAAGAACCGCCTCAATGAGATCCTTTATAACGAGAAAAATTACGCCGAGGCGTTCAAGGTCGGCCGTGAAGTTCTTGCCGGCGAACCGGAGAATATCGAGGCGCTGGTCCATTTAGGGGCTAATGGCTATCTCGTTGCTCCGCTCAATAACCCGCAACTCGTTACCGAGGCGATTCAGTACGCCACTAAGTCGCTGCAAATGCTCGATGGCGGCAAGACCCTGACTGACTGGGGCCCGCTCAAGAGTAAAGACGTCGCCGTCGCTTACCTGAACTACACGATCGGCTCCTTGACCATCGAAAAAGATCCGAGCGGCGCACTCAAGCACTTGATCAAATCGGCGCAGTTTGCGACGCCGCTTAAAGATTCGGCCATTACCTATGCCTTGATCGCAGGCGCTTACGAGACTGGTCCTTACGCGAAACAGTCAGATGAATACAAGAAGATGTACCTGGACAAGGATGAGACTCCGGAAAGCAAGTTGGCGCTGGCTAACATCAACCAAATCGTCGATCGCATGATCGATGCCTACGCCAGGGCTGTCGCGCTCGCCGGTTCGAATGCCGATCTCGCCAAGCAAAAAACCACGTGGAATGAGAGCCTGCTCCAGTGGTACAAGTTCCGCAATAAATCAGAGGCGGGCATGAACGAATTGGTCGCGAGCATTCTGTCGAAGCCGCTGCCGCCCGAACCGACTCCGCTGACCTCGCTGCCGGCCGCTCCGGCCTCGACGCCAGTCGGAACTTCGGGAGGAGCAACTCCGACTAACGCAACTGGTACCGGAACCGGCAATGGTGCCGCTGCGACGCCGAACAAACCGGCGACAACTACGGCGCCAGCGACAGCGCCGGCGTCAGCCAATACCAAGCCGACTCCAAAGCCGGGTAAGCCGCGCCGGTAGTTACAACCGTCAGCACTCCAGTTCAGCGCCGGAAGCGCGTCGTAGTTTTTTCGACAGCTTCCGGCGTTTTGTTATAATTCCGCCCACTTTGAAACATCCCGAAACGATTCCGGACCTGGATCTCCTCGAAAAGATCCTGGCTTACAAGTTCAAAGACCGTGCTTTGCTCGAACGAGCCATCACCCATCGTTCCTGGGCACACGAGAAAGTCGCCCCTGGCGACGATTTCGAAGCGCGCAAGCTCCACAATGAGTCGCTCGAATTTCTTGGCGATTCAGTGCTCGGGTTAGTTGTCGCCAACTACCTGTGCGGCACGCATCCCGGCGGCACCGAAGGCGAGTTGTCGCGGATGAAACACCGCCTTGTCAGTGCGCCGACGCTTGCGAAGGCGTCGCAGGCGCTGCACCTTGGCGATTTTCTGCGTTTCGGGCGCGGAGAAGAGAAGAGCGGCGGGCGGCAAAAGAACGCTTTGCTGGCCGACGTGCTTGAAGCGATCACCGGCGCGATCTTTCAGGACAGCGGGCTCGAAGCGGCGACGCGTTTCGTTTGTCATGCGTTGCGAGACGAGTTGGCAGCCGCCGATCCGCTTGCCGCAGCGAAAGCCGATTACAAGACGATGTTGCAGGAAAAGCTTCAGGCCGAACGCCGCCCGGCGCCGCGCTACGCCGTAATCGAAACGCTCGGCCCGCCGCATCAGCGAATCTTTCACGTTCAGGTTTCATGGGACAGCGGCAGCATTCAGGGTGAGGGTCACTCGATTAAGTCGGCCGAGGCCGCCGCCGCGCGCGCCGCACTCGAAGGCATGAGGGTTCAGGAGTCGGAATCTCAGGAACCCGAGCGGTAATCCGTACTATCAATCAGCTCAAGCAACTTGACCGCCGCCAGCAACGTCTCTAGGATGTTTTTTGAATGGCTAATAAGGAAACAACCGACAGGAAAACGACCGATAACTCGGCGACCAGGACCGAAGCGAAACGGTTTTCGTTCGCACGCGTGTTCAACCGTAACGGTCATGAAAAGCGCCATGTCGCGCCGGTAAAACCACAAGGACCGCCGAAAAGCTGGGTTCGCGAGTACTTCGAGTCAGGTGTGGTGACGGTCATCATGGCTTTGTTCGGCATGACGTTCATCGTCCAAGCCGTCAAAGTCCCGACCGGATCGATGCAGAACACGATCAAGATCGGCGATCACCTGCTCGTGAACAAGTTCATCTTCGCGCCTGGTTCGTCAATGCCGCTTTTGCCGCAACGAGAAATCCGCCGCGGCGACATCATCGTTTTCAAGTATCCGGGCAATCCCTACAACCCAGGGCGAGACAACAGGGTGGACAACCGGCCGATCCTGACTAACTATGTCAAGCGCGTGATCGGACTGCCCGGCGACCGCATCCGTTTCGAGGGACGCGACGTCATCGTCAACGATCAAGTCATTCCTGAGCACAGGATCGAAGCCACCGAACGCAACCCAGAGGATCCGGAGAACGAAAAGGATCCATTGACGATCCTCAATTCACCGGAACGCAAACCGGACGAGCTTTACGACGTCTATTATCAACCGGGCGAACAGTTGACGGTGGGCGACGCCTTCGAGGACAAGGACGAGATCACCGTGCCGGACAACAGCTACTTCGTCATGGGCGACAACCGCAACAACAGCGAAGACAGCCGTTACTGGGGTTTCGTACCTCGCGACCTGGTGATCGGCCGCGCGATGTTTGTCTACTGGTCCTACGACGAAGGCGCTCCGCCGAACGATTGGGGCATACTTGCCGACTTCTTCCTTAATACCCGTTGGCGACGCACCGGCACGCTGGTCAAGTAGTAATGTGAGACATGTGTTAAAACGCATTGCAGTTGCACTATGGGCGTGTCTGATCGTCGTCGTGCTCGCCGTTCCGTCTGTTTCAGCCCAACGTAAAAGCAAAAAGAAGCCGGCGCCTGCGAAGGTTGATGAGCTGTCGAAGCTGCGTGAGGAGTTCGTCAGGCTGACGAACGAAACCAAAGCAGGTCTCGAGAAGTTGATCGTGATCTACGAGGCCGCGGTAACGAAAGCAGAAGCGGATCTCACTAAGTCCAAACAGCTTTTCGACGAGGGACTCATCGCGCGCGCTCAGGTCGACGAGAACGAACGCGCGCTCGCGACTGCGCGTGAGAAAGTCACGGCGACGCGCAAGCAGGTAACAGACGCCGATGCGCAGGTCGCGGCGATTCTTGTCGAGAGCGAAGCCGAGAAGACCATCGCGAAGAACCTGCGGATGGCGAGGCAGAGCCTGGTACGGACCACTTCTTTCATACGCTACAACGGCTCGCCTGGTTGGGCGCTTGGCGAAGCGTGGAAAGTTCAGCGCTTCTTCTCCGACAGTTTCAAGCGCGAGCTGCCGGTAGCCGTTTTCGGTCAGGGAGCGATTCACGATCGCTGGCGGTTGGACCACCGTAACGCGATGGATATCTCGCTTCATCCTGACAGTGCGGAGGGACAGGCGTTACTCGGTTTTCTACAGAAGAATGGGATTCCGTACCTCGCTTTCCGCTCCGCGATTCCGGGCACCGCAACCGGTCCGCACATCCATATCGGGCGGCCATCGCATCGCTACTGAGACCGCGTCGCTACGAACATGAAACTCATCATCCTTCTCTGTGTCCTGCTCGGACCGGCCGCGGTCCCGGCGATCGTCGCAGCGCAAATGAACGGTGGAACCTCCTTCAACGATAAACAGGCATCGCACTTCGCCGCGCTCGCTTTGAAATGCGTCGGCCGCGAGTATCCGAATAAACCCGAACACGTCATCAACAACGCGAGCGACGTGAAGAGCCCCAAGGCGCTGCATCCGGCGTTTTACGGTTGCTACGACTGGCACTCCTCCGTTCACGGCCACTGGATGCTGGTCCGTCTGTTGAAGACTTTTCCCGGCCTGCCGGAAGCAGCGTTGGTACGCAGCGCGCTGGATGCAAACCTCACCGCCGAAAACATTCAAGCCGAAGTCGCTTACATGAAGCAGCCGAACCGGCAGTCGTTTGAGCGGACGTACGGCTGGGCCTGGGCGTTGAAACTCGCCGAGGAATTGCATACGTGGAACGACGCCGACGGCAAGCGCTGGTCCAGCAATCTGCAACCGCTCGTCGAATTGCTCGGCAAGTCGTATCGCACGTTTCTTCCCAAGCAGACTTACCCGATACGGACTGGTGTTCATCCGAACACTGCGTTTGGTCTCGCCTTCGCGCTCGACTACGCGAAGACGAGCGGTGATCGAGAGCTCGAAGCGCTGTTGAGCGAGCGGAGTCGAACTTACTTCGCGCAGGACGTGAACTATCCCGGCGGTTGGGAGCCCGGCGGTGAAGATTTCTTTTCGGCCGCACTGATGGAGGCGGACCTGATGCGCCGCGTGATGAAGCCGCGTGAGTTTGCCGCGTGGTTTCATCGGTTTCTGCCCGGAGTTGCGAAAGGGAATCCGACGGCGTTGTTGAGCCCGGCAATCGTGACGGATCGCAGCGATCCCAAACTCGTCCATCTCGACGGTCTGAACCTCAGCCGCGCGTGGTGCATGAGAAGCATCGCACGAGCGCTGCCGGAGAACGATCCGGCCCGCGCAGTATTGGCGGCCTCAGCCGCGAAGCACGCGTCCGCGGCGTTGGCGCACGTCGCCAGCGGCGACTACGCCGGCGAACACTGGCTCGCCTCGTTCGCGGTGTACCTGCTTTCCACGCCTGAGCTCTGACTCTGAGATCTGAGCTCTTGAGATCTGAGATCTCAGACCCCACACCCGCAAGTCTCGCCGTTTCCGCCGTTCAGTTACTGGAACAAAGGACTCTGACCAGAGTGTGACCGCTATGAAAACAATCATCTTGTCCGTCGTCGTCTTCGCCTTCCTTCTCTTCCAGGCGACAGCCCAGCAACCCGACTATGCACAATTGAGAGCGACGGCCGAGGCCGAGTATTCGCAAAAGTCGTATGCTCGCGCGCACGATCTCTACGCGCGTATAGACAGGTCGAAACTGAGCGGCGCCGATCTTCGTTGGGTTGAATTTCGTCTTGCCGACACTTCCTGGCGCTCGCAGGCGGCCACCCAAACCTCCGACACAACCAGGTACGAAGAAGCGAAGAAACAACTCGAGGAGCTGATCCGAGTCGCCGACAAGGACGTCGATCGCGACCTCGTGTGGGCCGAAGCGCACGAGTCGTTGGCTGATATGTTTTGGAATCGTCGATATCAGATGAGCTGGGGAGTGGCGTGGCCCCACTACCAGCAGGCACTCGATTGGTGGGGCGGCCAACGCGATCTTGAACGCGCGCGCGGGCGTTACCTGGCGATCGTTTTCAAAGCCACCGCGCCGTCTCTCACCGACGATGCTCACATGTACGGTTACTACGGCAACCACCTTCCTCTCGACGTTCTGGCCAACGCGCTGAAGATCGCCACTTCCGTACACGAACGCTCACTGCTCAACTACCTGCTCGCAACGAACCTACACAACACGAGCGGCCCGAGGGGCGTTGAGAGCAGTGTCAGCATCGCGCAGTATTTCGAAGAAGCGCTCAAAGCCGGCAAGGCGTCACCGTGGTACGACGATGCACTCTTCCGCTATGCCGAGTGGATGAATAATTACGGAGGCTTGCGTGAAGTCGGCGAGGGACAGTGGCAGCAGGAGCCCGATTACGTTAAAGCGTTGGAGCTCTATCGCCGCTTAACGACAGAGTTCGCGGCCGGCGAGACGCGTTACTACGAACAGGCAAAGCAGCAGATCGCCAACATCACAACTCCCAACGTCACCGTCGGCGTTTCCAACATCTTCCTGCCGGATTCCGAGCTCCAGTTTGCTCTGACCACGCGAAACGTCCGCCGCGTTGAATTCTCGCTGTACAAGCTGGACCTCACGCGTGACATCACGTACGCCGGTTTCACTCCCGACAAGGACGAAGGCGAGGGCCTGCCCCGTAACTGGATGACTGATCTGAACACTGCCGGGAGAGTGCCCGTTAAGCGGTGGGGCAAGGACATCAAAGACGAAGCACACAAGCCCCTCACCGAAGCGGCGCGCATCGACGGAAAACTTCCCGTCGGAGCCTATTTGCTCGAAGCACGCTTCGACGGCGGGTCCGCGCGTGACTTGCTGGTCGTGTCAGACGCGACACTGGTCCTGAAGTCGTCCGGCAAGCAGGCGCTGTTGTTTTTCGCGAACGCGTTGACCGGAGCGCCGATACCAAACGCCAACGTATCGTTGTGGGAGAGTTTCAGCGACGAGCGCGGCGTTGCGCGCTGGCGTCGTTATCGACAGACTACCAATAGCGATGGTCTGGCCATGTTGTCGTTGCCGGAGCAGATCCGTTCGCGTGAGCTGTTCGCGACCGCGAACAGCAACGACAGGCAGGCTTTCGTGAATGGTTCCGCTTATCGCAACTACGAGTCTCAGCAGTGGCGCATCTACGCCTTCACCGATCGTCCCGCTTACCGGCCCAAAGAAACGCTCCAGTGGAAATTCATCGCCCGCCGCTACCAGGACGGAGTGTATTCGACTCCCGCGAACCAGGTGATCGATTACGAGATTCGCGATCCGCGCGGGACGACAGTCACACAGGGTAAGGCCACGCTCAATGCATTTGGCAGCGCATGGGGATCGTTCGAGCTGGGCGATAAGTTGCCGCTGGGCCAATATCATATCCTGTTCATGGACCAGGGACGATCGCACCAGATCGGACAAGCTCCGCTCTTCCGGCTCGAGGAGTACAAGCTTCCCGAATTCAAAGTCGCTGTGAAGACTCCGGAAGAGAACGGGCGGAAGAAGGCGTTTCGTGTCGGAGATAAAGTCGAGGTCGACATTCAGGCCGATTACTACTTTGGCGGGCCGGTGAGCAATGCGTCCGTCGAAGTGGTCGTGTATCAGGCGCCGTTCGATCACTACTGGTACCCACGCCGCGATTATGCGTGGTACTACGACGATATGATTCGGCAGCGTGCTTATTCCTATGGCGCCCGCGGTCAGGTGATAAAACGTGAAACGCTCAAGACCGATTCAACCGGCAAGGCGCGATTGACGTTCGACACGCCAACGGAGAACTACAATCAGGATTTCGAATTTCGCATCGAAGCGCGCGTCGTCGACGCGTCGCGGCGCGAGATCGTTTCGACGGACAACGTGCGCGTCACGCGCCAGCGTTACTACGTGTATCCGCGTTCGGAGCGAAACATCTATCGTCCGCAAGACAAGGTGACCGTTGACATCAAGGCAATCGATGCGAACGACCAGGCGGTTCAGACACAGGGCACGGTGAAGGTCACGCGCGATTACTGGTGGGAGATTTGGACCGATCCGCAGGGACGCGAAGTTCAGGGTGAAGAGCTGCGGCGGTTGCAGCGTTCGGGAGTGTTTCCTCCGCGTGTGACGGGCCAACGTCCGTGGCAATTGAAGTTTCGCGGTTATCAGCACGAAGACATACTCACCACGACTGTAAAAACTGACGCTGAAGGCGCCGGTAAACTCAACTTCACGCCGCCGCGCGAAGGCTACTACCGCGTCGCGTGGCAAAGCAGTCAGGCCGTGGACGCGAGGCGCGACCGCTTTCTCCCGCCCATCAAAGCCGAGACCTATGTCTTCGTCGCCACCAACTCGACGACGGATTTGGGCTACAGCGGCAGCGGTCTCGAGATCGTCGTCGACAAAGACACGTTTCGCGCCGGCCAAACAGCGCCGGTAATGATCTCCGTGCCCGCAAGCAATCGTTACGTGCTTTTCAGCGTCGAAGGCGAAGACCTGTTCAGTTACAAACTGATCCACGTCGAAGGCACGGCGAAGCTGATCGAGCTGCCGATCGAGCAGAAGTACATTCCGAACATCTATCTCAACGCGTTGACGGTCTCCGACGCGACCTGGTTCATGGATGCAGAACAGGTCGTAGTGCCGCCGGTCGAACAGTTTCTGGCAGTTAACGTCAAGGCCGATCGCGAACAATACCGACCGCGTGAAGAGGGAACGTTCTTCATCAGCGCGAAGGACGCCGACGGCCGTCCGGTCTCGGCGGAGATCGCGTTGGGTCTGGTGGACGAATCCGTCAAGTACATTCAGGAAGACTACGCCGGCGATCCGCGCCAGTTCTATTACGGCCACAAGCGGTCGAACGGCGTTCAGACGACCAGCACGTTGAATGTGAAGAGGTACGTGCAATTAGCGGAAAGCGACGGGCGATTGCGGGACGTTAAGGAAGTTGCCGCCAATCAGGTTGCAGGCGCGCGTCGGTCGCCCAAAGACGAGGCGATCGGGTACTCGGGCCTGTATTCCGTCGCAGGCGTTCCCACGGCTGCTGCTTCGGAATCGAGGGTGGACGCCTTTCAAACGGCTCAGGCGTATCCGTTGCCCATTAACGGCCGGGTTTTCGACGATCGGATAACGTTCAAAGCTGGAGAGAAGGCGCCGAGTGGCACGCTCCAGGAACCAGCCGTCCAGGTGCGCAACGATTTTCGTTCGACCATCGTGTGGCTGCCTGACGTGAAGACTGACGCCGACGGCACTGCGACTGTGAAAGTGAAATATCCCGACTCGTTGACGACGTGGTCGGCCACCGCGCGCGCGGCCACGACCGGCAGCCAGTTCGGGATCGGAAATTCGTCTACACGGACCAAGCAGCCACTGATTGTCAGACTACAAGCGCCGCGCTTCTTCGTCGTGGGCGATCAGGTGACGGTGTCGGCTGTCATCAACAACAACACGGACGAACCGATGCGCGTCTCGCCCGCGTTGAGTGCCGAAGGACTCGCAGTGCAACACGCACAAGCAGCGCAGGCGCCAGTCGAAGTGAAAGCCAACAGTGAGACGCGAGTGGATTGGGTCGTAGCCGTGACGCACGCGAGCGAAGCGAAACTCAAAGTCGAGGCGCGCGGCGCTCGCTACGCCGATGCGATGGAGAAGACGTTCACCATCTTCGAACACGGCATCGAAAAGTTTGTCTCGCGATCCGGAAAGATGCGCGGCGACAGCGTTGCCGTCAAACTTGACATTCCGAAAGAACGCCGCGCCGATTCGACGTCGCTCACGGTCCAGGTCGCGCCGAGTATGGCGACGACGATGCTCGACGCGTTGCCGTACCTGATCCACTATCCCTACGGCTGCACCGAGCAGACGATGAGCCGCTTTCTGCCCGCGGCGATCACCGCCAAGACGCTGCGCGATCTCGGCCTGAAACCTGAGACCGCGATGCACAAAGTTTTCGGCGGCATCGAACAATCGAGCGCAGCGGCGACCCATCGCGAGGGCCGGCGCGATCTGAAAGAGCTCGAAGAGATAACCAGGCAAAGCCTCGAGCGGCTGTACGACTTTCAACATGACGACGGCGGCTGGGGCTGGTGGAAAGAGGGCAGCAGCGATCACTTCATGACGGCCTACGTCGTTTGGGGCATGACGCTCGCGCGCCAGGCCGGCATCGAGGTGAAGGGCGACGTACTCGAGCGCGCCGTCGCTTATCTGGACAAAGAGTTAGTCGAGGAAGAGAGGAACTACGACCATCAAGCCTGGATGCTGCATGCGCTTGCGGTCTATCACGACGCTCGAAATCAGTCGGAGGTCTCGAAGTTTCAGGCGACAGCGTTTACAAATCTTTGGAACAACCGCGAACGGTTGAATGCATACACGCGCTCTCTGCTCGCGCTTGCGGCGCACGCCTACGGTTACAGCGCACAAGCGAAGACCCTCGTCGAGAACCTGCAAAACGGCGTCAAGACTGACGCGCGCCCGGACACGTCGATCGTGCAGCGCGGCGCTCAGTCGTCGGATCCATCCGTCATCGGAACGGCGCACTGGGGCGAGGACGGCCTGTACTGGCGCTGGTCGGACGGCGGAGTCGAAGCGACGTCGTTTGCTTTGCGAGCGTTGTTGGCGATCGATCCGAAGAACAAGTTGATCGAGCCGGTGACGAACTGGCTGATCAAGAACCGTCGCGGCGCTCAGTGGAGCAACACGCGCGACACCGCAATCGCGGTGTTGACACTCAACGATTACCTGAAGACGAGCGGCGAGTTGCAGCCGGTGATTGGGTATGAGGTGCTCGTGAACGGCGCGCCGGTGGCGACGAAGCAGATCACCGCCGCCGAAGCGCTCAGCGCTCCGACGCGCTTTGCCGTGCAGCGCGAGCTCATTCGCGACGGCCAGAACGAAGTCACGATCGTGCGGAAGAACGGCAGCGGTCCGCTTTACTTTTCAGCGGAAGCGGAGTTTTTCAGTCTCGAAGAACCGCTCAAGCCTGCGGGCAACGAGATCTTCGTGCGCCGGCAGTATTTCAAACTGGTGAATCATCCCACGCTGCTCAAAGGCATCGTCTCCGAACGCGTGCCGCTGGGCGACGGCGAAACGGTGAAGAGCGGCGAGCGAGTTGAAGTCGTGCTTACCGTCGAAGCGAAGAACAACTATGAATACTTGTTGTTCGAAGACCTCAAGCCGGCGGGCCTCGAAGCCGTGCAGCTTCGCAGCGGCCAGAGTCTCTACATTCGCGAACTGAAGTCGGGAGCGTTGACTGACAAGAACGCTTCTTTGATGAACTTTGGCTCGACGACTGACTTCACGGGCCGTTCGGTTTGGGTGTATCAGGAGCTGCGCGATCGGAAAGTGGCATTGTTCATCGATCGTTTGCCGGAAGGCGTGTGGCAGCTCAGTTACGAGCTGCGTGCGGAGGCTCCGGGAGCATTCCATGCGCTGCCCGTGTTGGGCCACGCCATGTACGTGCCGGAGATCCGCACGAACGGCGCTGAGACGCGAGTTCGCGTTGTTGATTAATCCGCGTTAGCGCAGCTCGTCGAGGCGTGTTTTTGCTTCCTGGATCATCGCTTTCAGTTTAGCGAGTTCGTCGAGCGATAGCGTGGACCTGCCGCGCTCGCAGATGCCAGTCAGCAGGATCACTGCCGTTCCGCTCCGTGTCTGACGAAAGACCCCGACCTCGAAGTCGCCCAACGTTCGATAGCGGGCTTCAAATCCCGGAAACTTAGTCGCCGTTTCGTCGATTCGCGAAACAACGTCAATCGCGTTGAGCAGCGGATCGATCTCTTCGTAGTCGATGAAAGCGCGATTGTCGGCGGGCCGCTCGGAGGTTGCGCGCAACGAGATCACGATTCCTTTCGCACGCGAAACGTTTCCCATCTCGCGCATATCGACGGCGTCTACGCGCACGCCGGGAATCTCGACCGTCGTGATCTGCGTAAAGCCTTTGATGATGACTGTGTTTTGCCGTTCGTCGAGTGCTTCGAGTCTCGTTCGCGGCTCGAGTGGTTCACAGCCGACCTTTCGCCAGAACTGCGGCCCAGGCCTTTGTGCGAGAGCGGTTGCAGAGCAGAACAACATCAGTGCGGACAGCAGCACCATGCGCATGGGGAACATTTGCGATCTCCTTTGGGATAGGAATTTGGGAGAGAGTTATGCGCTAACACCCTGGAACGTAGAGTAAGTTCCAAAAACAAGATTAATTTTACGCATGAACGCGAAAAGAGGCGAGTAGTACAAACGTACTCGCCTCTTTTCGCGCCCCCTAAATCAAAGCCAATGCCCGCAAGCGCGACTCTGATTTGACCCGCCGACAAAAATTTTGACTAACGACTAAAGCATCTCGGTTCGCGCTTGTTCCGCACGCGCCGCGCCGATCGCCGTCTCGACGTCCTTCACCTCTTCGGGCGGCGGCAACACGGCCTTCATACCCAGCGACTCGATCCAGAGTTCGCGGCACCAGCCCTTCGTGTGATAAAGGTGTTCGTCCTCTTCCGGTTCGACTTGTTCGTGCGCTTCCTTGAGCGCTTTCGCAACGTCGCCTTTCGCCTTCTTTACGACTTCGCCCAGCAAGTGCCAGTTCAGGTGGTCCTTTGTTTCAGCATGAACAACGCATTCCGTCGCGACCAATTGCGCCGCGCCTGGTTCGCCTTCTGCCTGCGCCATCTGCATGGCCTGTACGAGCGACTCGCCGATGTGACGCACCACTTTGCGGCCCGGTGTCTCTTCCTCGGGATCCAGCCCGAGCTTCCTTATCGTTTCCTCGACGACCGCGACGTGGCTCTGCGTCTGCTCCAGATACTCTTCCCACTCTTCTTTCAGATCCTCGTTCTCAGCGCATTCGATGGCGGTGGTATAAACCTCAACGCCTCCGAGCTCAGTTTCGAGCATCTGATATAAGAGCTCCCGCACTTGTTCGTCCTTCATGCTTCCTCCTCGAACGTGTTGGTAAACAGATTCCGATGAAGGTTCAGCAACCGGCAGGCCAGAGCGTTTTTGCAAGTGCTTCCGGCATTTGGGTGAATTTCTCCGTATTTTTATGAGACACGCGAGAGCTCGCGGCGTTCTGATTCCCACGTCTGTTGATAAAGCGGAAGGAACTTGAACTGCATTTCCCAACCATCGACGAAGCGTTCGGCGAACTCGGCGGGCCGGGCCTGTGTGAAATGGATCGGCGCCAGTGTGCCGTTGGCTCGCTTGTTTCGATACTCGCAATTCAACGCGCTGAGTAGTTCGTCGCAGCGAGCCCCGAACAGGTCCGGCGAGCGGACCGGTGTTTCAGAGACCAAGACGATTTTGTAGTGCGGCATTTCCTGTCGAGGCAGGGAAGGGACGCAGGTAAGAAATCCGTCCGCAAGCGTTTCCGGGTACAGTGCGCGTAGCTGATCGAAGACAACTGATAGCTGTTCGGCGGTTACTTTTTCGCCGATGAAGGAATACTCGAGCGCGCGCCGGCGCAGGAAAACGAGGTCCGGAATTCCGTTGAGTTTACGGCGGCACTCGAAAAGATCGCCTGTTTGATAACGGCGCAAGCCGTAGCCGTCGCTCACGACCATCGCATAGGTGCGTCCGGGCTCGAGTTGATTCGGTGTTAAGAGGTTTTCGGAGCGATCGTCGTCCCGGGCATCTATGAACTCATAGACGACGCCACGCGCGAGCGGCAGGAAATGCGCTTCGCCATGTCGAAATACGGTTTCGGTCTCGACTGTTTCAGTCGACATCGAATACATCGGCACGAGGCGATAACGAGGCGACGGCAGATGCTTCGCCAGTCGATCGAGAAACGGTTGAAGGTAACCGCCGGTCCAGCAGATATAAGACTGCACAGCCGGCGCGAACTGTCGCATCGGCATCGGCGTGTTGCTGGTTGCGACGGAGCGCACGCGTTTCGCACTGCCGCGCGACTCGATGCGCCGGGCAATCTTGCGCACCGCGCGATCAAATCCGTGTGGACGTTCGTGCCAGTCTCTTGCGAGCCTCGAACATGTGGTCCAGTTTCGTTCGAGCTCTTCCAGGAAGGCGGAGATCGTTGACGGATTCGTCGCGTAGATCGCGCCCGGGTTTGAAATGGTCAGAATCCACAGTCGTACTGCCGCCGCGCCGTATTCGTTCACCAGCGCGTGCATTGACGCGTGTTGCTGCACTCGATACGGTGCCTGAAGTGTTGCAACGTATGGCGGGAGTTTGTTTTCGTTCAGCAGCATCGCCGTCAACGACTCGTCAGTTTGAAACGAGCTGAAGACGTAGAGCGTTGTGCGTTTCCAGCCGAACGCTCGACAAGCGCGGGCGAACATATCTGAGAAAGTAAACTTCAGAACGCGCAGACGGCGGCGCGTGTACAGAATCTTCTTCGGTTCACCTGTCGAGCCGGAGGTCAAAGCAAACCGAGCGTCACGTCCAGCATGGACAAACGCGTGACGGATCGACTCGACGACTCGCGGGCCGTACGACACGACCGGCGTATCAATGGCGATCCGGTACCGTCGCCGTAATCTGCGTTGACTGCCGGCGAAACCGGAGATTCGCATTCGCTGCCGGTAGTCGAGCAGAATGCCGCCGAGCGAGATCGCCCGCGCCACAAAGAACCTCAACACGTCGTTAATCACGCCTCGCATCGTCGAAAGTGATGGATCAGTCGCCGGTAGATTCCAGACAGGTCCTCGACGTCAACAGGTCGCAGCAGTCCCGTGTCGTAGGTGAACGTCATCCACGTTTGGCCCCGATGCGTCGCGCCGTTGATCGCGATGCTCTGACGCGCATGTAGCAGTCCGACGCACTCGATTCGCTCGACGTCCGCGAAAGCGTTGCGCGCGCCGCCGGCCCATCTTTCCGCGTGCGAGAACACGCCCGTTGCCATGTCGACCGATGGACGATTGAGATAAGCGCGAAGCAGCGGCGCCGCGATCCAGCCGGGCGCACGCGTGAGCAGCAGCGGCAGCTCGGGAACGACCCATTCGCCATGAGCGGTGGACCATGCGAGCTGCCGCCGAACCTCGCGGGCCTTCTCGACGAGCGACGCCGACGCGGGATAACGCGCGTAAAGACGAACGCGGCTCGTACCGTTGCCGAAGCCGGCGTACGACTCGCGCCGAATGTTCATCGGCAGCCAAAGCCCGACGCGTGTCTCGCCGTTTTGGTTGTGACGCTGGTTCCATTCGCGAAGAGTTTCGAGCGCGCAGGTCGCCAGCAGATCGCTGTACGTGAATCCACCTGTGCGGCGGCAAGCTTGCTGGAGCTCGACGGATGGAAAATTAATCGTGATCCAGTGGCGCGTTCCGGAACGCGCCGGCGTGATGGTCCAAAGCGGATCGCACGCGCCGTCGTAAGCAAATTGACTGCGGCGCACGGAGTTTTCCTGCCGGCGCAACGCAAGCTGCGTCGAGTTCTCCGGCGGAGTCAGACCGTACGCGACGCTGAGTTGATGTCCCAACCACAACGCGGCGCTCAAACCGTCGGCCGCGGCGTGATGAAACCGCGTCGCGAGCGTGGCGCCATTCAACATCTGCTTGATTGGAACTGGATACAGTCGTTCATTCACGAATCGTTCGGTATCGATCCGTGTTTCGATCTTGATCTCGCCGCCTGCGCCATAGTACTCAGCCGCGCTTCTTGCGCCGGCCTGCAAACGTTCAATGTTGGGCGGCTGATTGAAATGAAGGATCAGCGTGAAGTCCTGCGGCGAGCGAGCGTCGTCGAGAAGTTGGAAAGCGCGGTCCAGAACCGTCGGTTTCATAATGGTTGGGGACGGATGTCTCGCTGCGGCCGCCACTTCGGTACGCCGGGCGGCGCCGGTTCCACAAAGGGCCGCAACTCAATCCACGACAATTTCGGTTGCAAGTGATGCCGGCGGTGCATCGACAGACCGAGCGAGAACCAGTACATGAACCAGCCGTAGTAGTTGTGCGAGCGCTCGTCGGCCGGACCAGTCGAGAAACCCTCGTGCGTCTGCACGGCGAACGGATACCACAACAACACGGAGACGAGGATCAGTGTTGGCGTCATGCCCCAGAACAGTCTCGATGGCCCAACGAACCAAAGCACGACGGCGTAGACAACGGCGATGCCGATGTAATTAAGCAGCAACTCGATCACGTCGCTTTGTTTCAGACGTCCGTGTCTGCGCAGCCAGAAGAACCATTGGTGCGGCATGGCGAGCGCGCGCAGGACCAGTTCCGCAAGGTTTCGCGACTTCATGAAGTGGTCCGGATCCTTGTCGGGAAGGTTTGTGTACGCGTGATGCAGTTGGTGCGTGCGGCGAAAATTGGTAAAGGGGACCATGCTGGGCAGCAGAGCGAGGCGTCCCCACCAGTAGTTTGCGGCGCGGGAGCGTCCCAGGTGACCGTGAACGCCTTCGTGGGCCATCACCGTGCCGGCGAAGACGAGATACGTGCGCAACATGACGTCGCCGATCATCTGGAAGACGTTCGAAGTGGGAATGAATAGAGTTCCGATAGAGACAAGGATGACGAAACAGATAACGCCGCGGCTCAGGTAGTAAATTTGTGGTCGGCGGAGAATCATGGAGCCTCAGCATAGGGCGTTTGCATGGCGTCGAGAGGTAAAATGTGGCAGTTAATTAAGTGTCACGGCGCGCACGGAATCCGTGTTGACGGCGGCGTAAAGACGATTTATGCGATTATTACTACTGATAACACTGTTTTCACTCACCATCGTTTCGGCGCAAACAGTTGATAATCGTGAACGGCTCGACAGGCTGCGCGCAGATGGTTACGAGGCGCTGTACAACCTCGATTACGAAGGCGCGCGCAAACGTTTCCGCGAGATGATCCAAATCGCGCCGGACCATCCTTCCGGTGCGCAGTGCATGGCGGCGAGCATGTGGGTGGAACAGTTGAACGAATCGTGGGAATTGAAGGCGACGCTCTACAGCACGAAGGCGTACACCGAAGGAAAGCGCAAGGTCAGTCCAGCTCAAGTGGCGGAATTTCGCAAGTGGATTCGCCAGACGAAGACGTTGTCCGAAGCGAAACTTCGTCAGAATAAAAACGACGTCGAGGCGTTGTATTTTCTCGGCGCGGCGGAAGGACTGGACGCGGCTTACGCTGCCGCCGTCGAGCGTAAGTTTCGCGCGGCGTTGAAGAGCGGATCGAACGCGGTGGATCGACACAAGGACGTGCTGAAGCTCGCGCCGGACTTTCGCGACGCGGAGTTGACGATCGGTTTGCAAAACTACATCGTCGGCTCGCTGCCGCTGCCGTTGAAGATAATCGCCGGAACGATGGGCGTGCGCGGCTCGAAGAAGCGCGGCCTGGAAACGCTGGAACGCGTTGCGGTCGAAGGGCGCTGGTCGCGCGATCTTGCTCGCACACTGCTCGTCGATCTTTACAAACGCGAGAAGCGCTGGAAAGATGCAGTGGCGACGGCGCGGCTGTTGTCAGAAAGATACCCGCGCAACTATCTTTTCAAGCTGCAAATGGCCGACGCGCTGGCATCGCAGATCGTGACGCTGCGTAAAGCAAAAGACGCCAACGATTCAACCGGCGACGCTGAAGAGAAAGAGCTTCTGACCATCTTCGACTCCTTGAGCCGCGACAAGACACTGGAATCGTCGACCGCCGAGCTGGTCCAGTTTCGTTATCGCGAAGCACGCGACGCACTGGCCCTGCCGCAGGACAAAACCCGCGCTCGTCCAAAAAGGTAAAGAATGACGGACCACCACAACGAGGAACTTTTCGGGCTGATCGACCGAATCAAGGAGTTTGTGCGCACTCGTGTCTATCCGCTTGAATCCGATTTTCTGCGTCGCCCGTTTCGTGAGTTGGTGCCGAATCTCAACGCCGTGCGCGAGGAAGTGAAAGCTCGCGGCTTGTGGGCGCCGCACTTGCCGAAAGAACATGGCGGGCTCGGTTTGAGTCTTTCCGAGTTTGCTTGCGTCAGCGAAGAACTGGGACGCACGCCGCTCGGCCACTACGTGTTCAACTGCCAGGCGCCCGACATCGGCAACATGGAGATCCTGCTCGCTCACGGAACGCCTGAACAAAAGGAGCGATACTTCACGCCCCTCGCGCGCGGCGAAGTGCGCAGTTGTTTCTCGATGACCGAACCCGAGCATCCGGGCTCGAACCCGACGTGGATGAGCACGAGCGCGGTGAAAGACGGCGGCGACTACGTCATTAACGGTCACAAGTGGTTCACGTCATCCGCGGAAGGCGCGAGCTTCGCGATCGTCATGGCGATAACGAACCCTGACGTGCCGAGCCGCTACAAACGCGCGAGTCAGATCATCGTGCCGCTTCCGAACCCCGGTTTCGTGCTCGTGCGCAACATCAACGTGATGGGCGACGAAGGAAGCGACTACGCGAGTCACGCGGAAGTGAGATACGAGAACTGCCGCGTGCCGCAAAGCAATTTACTTGGCCACGAAGGCGAGGGGTTCACGATCGCGCAGGAACGGCTCGGACCCGGCCGTATTCATCACTGCATGCGCTGGATCGGCATCTGTGAGCGAGCGTTCGACATGACTTGCCGCTACGCCGCGACGCGAGAGTTGTCGCCGGGAAAACTACTGGCGAGCCGGCAAAACGTGCAGGACTGGATCGCGGAAAACCGCGCGGATATCAACGCCGCGCGCTTGATGGTGTTGGATACCGCGCGCGCCATCGATCGTCAGGGTGCGGCTTCCGTGCGCGAACAGATCTCGCTGATCAAGTTCTTTGTTGCGGAAATACTGCACAAGGTGCTCGATCGCGCGATCCAGGTACACGGCGCGCTCGGCTTAACCGACGCGACGTTGTTGTCGTACTGGTACCGTCACGAGCGCGCCGCGCGTATCTATGATGGACCAGATGAAGTACACAAAGCATTCGTAGCGAGAAGTATCCTGCGACAGTATGGTGTTGGGCGGTAAAGAATTTCCATTTGTCGTTTGGCATTTTTCATTTTTCATTTGGCTGAAGCTCAAGCTGTACGTCAAAGTCATAAATGACAACGACAATGACAAATGACAAACGACAAATGGACAACGACCTGCTCGACACTTCGCGCGCGGTGCGTCCGGGCGAGGAGCTTCCTCAACAGACGTTACTCGCCTACCTGCACAACCATTTGCCCGATCTTGCCGGCCCGCTGACGGTTGAACAGTTTCCCTCGGGCTTCTCTAACCTTACTTACTTGCTGCGCATCGGCGATCGCGAGCTTGTCCTGCGCCGCCCGCCTGTAGGCGCGAAGATCAAAACAGCGCACGACATGGGCCGTGAGTATCGCATCCTCAGCCAGTTGTATCCGGTGTATCCAAAAGTCCCGCGGCCGTTGTTGTACTGCGAAGATGAAGCGATTCTAGGCGCGCCGTTCTACGTCATGGAACGCGTCAAGGGAATCATTCTGCGCGCGCAGCCGCCGCGTGGTGTCGATCTGTCACCCGAGACGATGCGGCGTTTGTCCGAATTCTTCGTCGATAACCTCGCCGAGATTCATGGCATCGACTACGAAGCCGCGGGATTGGCAAACCTCGGCTCGCCTCAGGGTTACGTTACACGCCAGGTTGAAGGTTGGACTAAGCGATATCTCAACGCCCGCACGGATGACGTTCCTGAAATCGAAAACCTTGCCGCGTGGCTGCACGAAAATCTCCCGCCCGACTCGCCGCATGCTTCGCTGATCCACAACGATTACAAATACGACAATATCGTCCTCGCGCCTGAGGATCTGACTCGCGTCATCGCCGTGCTCGATTGGGAAATGGCGACGATCGGCGATCCGCTGATGGATCTCGGAACGAGCCTCGGTTACTGGGTCGAACCGACAGATCCTGAAGAGTGGCAACAGTATGGCTTCGTCTTAACGAAACTACCCGGCAACTTCACACGCCGCGAGATTCTCGAGTACTACTCCCGTCAAACCGGCCGTGAAATTCGCGATCCGGTTTTCTACTACGCCTACGCTTTGCTCAAGATCGCCGTCATCGTCCAGCAGATCTACGCGCGCTACAAAAAAGGCCTCACCAAAGATCCCCGGTTTGCGCAGCTAGGCGCACTCGTCAAAGCGTGTGGGCGGCTGGCGCAATGTGCGATCGCGAACAAACGCATCGATCGCCTCGGATAGTCGCAACACAAATTACACAGATTGAACATCACCCTTGCTCAGAATCGGGCTAAGCTTCGCCGACCCCGAAAAATCAACCTTGGACCAGGGAGGGAAGATGAATACAGGTCGAACTCTGATCTTGTTAATGGTAGTAGTGTGCCTCTCGCTGCTTGCCGGCGGAAGGTTAGGCAATGACGTCGGAGCGCAGTCCGGCGCTCCTGAGATGACTGTTCCCAATCTCGCGGTGCGAACCACAGTTGCAAACCTGATCACGCCGATCAGCATGGCCTTCCTCGGCGCCAACGATTTCCTCGTGCTCGAAAAGAACACGGGCCAGGTGAAGCGCGTGACCGGCGGTGTGGTTCAGGGCACCGTGCTGGATCTTGGCGTTAACTTCGCTTCCGAGCGCGGCTTGCTGGGCATCGCGCTGCATCCGAACTTTCCTGCGAATCCCGGCGTCTACTTGTACTGGACCTGCCGCAGCACGGCTTTACCCGCGAATCCGTTCTTTCCTGACGAGACCAGGTGTCTCGATTCGAACATGTTCGCCGCCGACACTGACGAGATACTTCAAGTTCCGCTGCTTGGTAATCGAGTGGACCGATTTGTCTGGAACGGTTCGGCGCTGACTTTCGATCACAACCTGATCATGCTTCGCGCGTTTCAGAACGACGGTGCTCCGGTGCCGCCCAACCAGGGAGATGAAGCGCAACCACCGCGCGGAAATCACGACGGCGGTGTACTTCGCTTCGGACCGGACGGCAAGCTCTACATCTATTTCGGCGACAACGGCCGTCGCGGACAGCTTCAAAACCTGCCGTGTGGGCCAACTGCAAATTGTCCCGGGCCGGTGCAGCCTGACGATCAGTTTGGCGGGCCTGAGCCTGACGACGCTCATCTCACGGGAGTCATCCTGCGTTTGAACCCGGACGGCACGGCGCCTACCGATAACCCGTTCTTCGCGGCCGGCTCGGCGATGAGTGGTCAGGTCGGCGAAAACATCAAGAAGATCTTCGCGTACGGCATCCGCAACGGCTTCGGCATGGACTTCGACCCGATCTCGGGCGATCTATGGGAACAAGAGAACGGCGACGATAGTTTCTCGGAACTGAATCGCGTCGAACCCGGTTTCAACTCAGGTTGGGTGCAGATCATGGGACCGCCGGAGCGAATCGCGCAGTACAAAGCGATCGAGACGAGTCCGGAAAATGATCCATGTCTTGGCACTCCGTATTTCGGTTTGCAACAACTGCGTTGGCCGCCGACGTTGATCGCCGACAGTGCGGAAGAGGCGTTATCGCGTCTGTTCGTGTTGCCGGGCTCGCATTACAGCGCGCCGGAGTTTAGCTGGAAGTTTGAACTGGCGCCTGGCGGGATTGGGTTTGTGCGCGGTCGAGGACTGGGGCCGCAGTACGAAGGCGATCTATTCATGGGCGGCGCGCGGCCGTTTCTGGAAGGCGGTCACCTGTTTCATTTCAATCTAACGGGGAACAGAAGAAAGATCGGCGTCGACGATCCTCGTTTGGAGGACCGCGTCGCCGACAACCTTTGCAAGTTTGATCTGACTGAAAGCGAGAGCCTGTTGATTGGCAGGAACTTCGGGACGGTCACGGACATCGTGACGGGACCGAACGGCAACCTCTTCGTCGTTTCAATCGACAAGAGTTCGGTGTTCGAAATCTTTCGGAGCAGGTGATCACTGAAACTGCGCCTTTGCGAGCAGGCTGGTGTCCTTTCGTCTCAGCGCCGCCAGGAGTCTGGTCCACTCCTGGCGTCCCTGGGCGAGTTTCTGAAAATCGCCGGCCTTGTCTGCTTCGAGACCGCTGAGCATCTCGCTCGCCTTGCCTGTGCTGATCGCCTTTTCAGCGGCTACTGAGAGTGCCTTGAAAGCCTCGTTGCGCGAAGTTGCCTTCGATCCTTTCGCCGCTAGTTTCGCGCGTTCATAGGGAAAGCGATAATCGCGCGGATACTGCCGTTCGACTTTCGCGATGGCCTGGAAGATCTTCGGCCGATCGGAATCGCTCGCGCCCATCCGCTTCTCGCGAAGCTTCTTGAGCTCGTCTTCAGGAGTGACCGGCGTCGGCTGAGGTTTCTCCTGGGCTACGACAGCAGCGGTTTGTTGCGGTGCGGGTTCTGGTTGAGTCGCCGGTTGTTGCTCACCAACTTGCGGCGCCGAAGTTGCCGAGGCCACAGGCGAATCCGAACGCGTCAACCCGAACACCCCAAGCGCGAGCAGCAGGAACGCCACGCCGCCGATCGCGATCAACTTCAACACCGAACCTTTGCTGCTGCTCGGATGATCCTCAGGCGGTTTCGACACGGTCCATGAGAACATCGAATTGTCGCGATCCCCAGGCTGAACGTGCCGCTGCACCGTCAGTTCGTCGTCGTCGTCCATCGGCAAAGGCAGCGGCTTGCTGCGAACAACCGGTCCATTGCTTTGCGTTTGCGAGGACATTGCGCTGCCGCACTTCCAGCAGAAAGCGTATCGCGACTCGATCGACGCGCCGCAGCCGTTGCACGTCTGCATCGTAGACTCCGGTTTCTTAGTCTCTGTCCGTACTGGCTTTGTCTCTACCGGCGCCTGTTTCTTCGCATCGAGCGCGCGGAGCTCGTCGATACGCTTTTGCACGATCGGTTCGATTGCCGGATGCGGAGCCGGAATGTCGACCAGTTTCTTCTTCGGCTGCTCGGCAACAACCTTCGGCTGCTCGCGGACTACTTCCGGGATCACTTCGAGCAGTCCCATCGTCTGTAACTTCCACCCGCCGCCGTCGCCGCGAGTGACAGCCGCCGGACGCAGGACGCGGACCTCGCCGGCGTCGGGTTGCGGGCAGTGATAGTAATCCTGGTAGTACTCGTAAAAATCGCGTCGCGCCGCGAAGCGTGGAGCGCGCGGCAGCACGATCGGCTGAACGTTCTGGTCGCCGCTATTGACGACCACAAACTCGCCATCCTCCACCGGTACAAAAGCTCCGCTCTCGTAATCGAACGTGACGTTTGTTTTGTGCGACGACTTGGTCCTCTTGAGATATTCGGCGACGGGCGACGGAAACGCCGGCGCGACGTCGAGTCGCTCGTCGCAGAGCGGGCAAGTCGTCAGGCCGGTGACGAACGCTGCGCCGATCTCCTCGCACTCGTGTTCGTGCAGATCGGCCGGCGCGGGTCGCAGACAACCGGGACACGAAGGTTGTGGCACGCCTTCGCGGGTTACCGTGAAGTTTTTGATTTCCAGCGGCGTGTTTGATTCGAAACTGATGACGTAACACTTGTCGCACAAGAAGAGCTGCGAGCTGCGTCGCGTACAGACAGCGCAACGCGAGAGTCCGAACTGGTCGAAATCAACCGGACAGAAGTGCTCGCAATTGCAACAATATTGCCATCCAATCGCAACGGGATGTTTGGCGTGACCTTCGAAATCAAGCTCACCGAGTAAGTGGCCGCGATTTTCACATTTGATGGGACTTTGACGAGGGGCGAAGAATCCTCGTTTGTGCTCGGGACAGAATACTCTCATGTTCGTAGCTCCCTTTAGAGATGGATGACCGTTCAGATTGTACTTAACTCGTAGCATGATAGTTACACGAGCCATAGGCCGCCGCTGGCGGCAAGCGGGGGAGGGAAATCCGAGTCCTGGGCTCGGACACGAATTAAAAGTGAATCAATACTGGAGAGAGCGCGCTGCGGATACGCCGCATAGATTAATCCGTATAGATGCGGAAAACAAGTACTTAGTTCGGCTTAAATTGGGGCACGCGGTCTAAATTCCGTGGTCAGCTACCGGGCGACGTATGATAAGCTGTCACCCGCTTATTGAACCATGCCTATCATCACGCTTCCGGTTCCTACTCATGTCCCTAACCAGCAAAGGAGTCGAAGGCTTCTATGAATGACAAAAAAGGTTGGGCTTCGACCGTTGCCGGTTGGTTTATCGAACGTGACGAGCCGCCAGGATCAGAGACCATCGAGGCCGCCGACGTTCCCCAGTCTCCGTCACTCGACACGTTCACAACGCCAGTCGACGACTACACGACTCCATCGCCAACGCAGCAAGTCTTTCAGAAAACGCCTCCGCCACCCGCGGGCGGACAGATCGACTTCACCGCGGTCTTCGAAGCCGCCGGAGTCGACGCCGAGGAACAACAACGCGTCGCTCGCACGACTGAATTGCTGCGCAGCCTTCCGGCTGGGACCGACGCCGCGATCAAGAAACAGATCGTCGAGGCATCGCTGAAAGCGTTCGGCGTGCCGATCGAGAAGATCATCGAAGCAACAGTCGAAGAGATCCAGGCCCTCGACGGCTACATCCGCAACGGCGCCGCCGATAATGAAAAACTGATCCAGGAATCGGACGCGCGCATCAAGCAGTACGAAGAAGAGATCAAAAACATCCGCGCGGTAATGCAGCAGAGCGTGGACGAGCAACAGAACCTGATCAGGGTGTGCAACGTTAAGAAGCTCGAGGTGCAACAGGTGCTGGAATTTTTCGGTCAGGACAAAGTGGCCAGCGTAGTCAAAGCGTCGCCGAAGCTCCACGATCCTTCAGAACAGGCGGCGGGAAATCCGGCCAATTAACCGGGCCAATTAAGGAAGCCTAGAGAAAGGGAGAAAACCATGTTCAAACGTCTGGCAAATCTTTGGAGAGGTTTCCTGTCGCTGTGGATCTCGGATATCGAAAAAGAGCATCCGGAGATTGCCTATGAAAACGCGATCAACTCGATGGTCGCGAAGTATTCGAAACTCAAAACCGCCACCGCCGGAATCATTCGCCGCCGCGAAGATCTCGACGAGCGTTACAAACGCGCCACCACGGAGTTGGCCCAAACTGAAGCGGAGCTCGACACCGCCGTCTCCACCGATCAGGACGATCTGGCGGTCATCCTGATTCAGAAGAAGAACCAGCTCGCGGCCGACGTCGCGGAGTTGAAAGCGGAGATGGAACAGGCGCGCACCGACGCAGACTCCGCCAAGACCTCGCTGCTCGGCGTCCAGTCGGAGATCAGGAAGCTGCAAAGCGAACGCGATTCCATGCTGGCCAAGATGCAGTCGGCCCAGGCGCGCATCAAGGTCCAGGAACAGTTGGATGGACTTTCCGTCGACGCTGAAGTCAAAGCGCTCGACAACGTACGCCAGCACATCAAGACGACGATCGCCGAGGCAAACCTCGGCAAAGAGTTGTCGGAATCTTCACTCGATGCACGGCTCGCCACCCTGCGCAATCAAACCGGAGACGTGCAAGCCAAACAAGAGCTCGCGGCACTGAAAGCAAAGAAAGCCGCGCAGCAGGCGCAGACCAATAAGACTATGTGAGATCTGAGATCTCAGATCTGAGATCTCAAAGAGAGGTGATCAATGAGACTGACTCCCCTGGCAAAAGCGTTTATAGCAGTCGTGGTGTTTGCGGTTATCGGCTTTGCGACATGGCATTACAAAGGCGACGCGATCAAGCAATGGGCCGGCGGTGAAAAATCTTCCGGCGAAGACGTCGCGGGCGACTTCGACAAACTGAAAAACGCCCCCGGCGATCCCGCGCGCAACGTCGGTTCGACCGGCGTGAGCGGCGCCTCGATCGGCACCGGCAGACTGAACCGTCCTCTCGTCGTCGGCATCAACACGTGGGCCGGTCACGCGCCGGGCATCGTCTTCAACAATGGCATGGAGCCGAACGGCGGATCCCAGTACAAGACGAAGTACGGCATCGACGTGAAGTTCGTCCTGCTTGAAGATCCGGCGGCGAAGTTTTCGGCGTTTCGTACCGGCGACGTGGACATCATGTGGAACACGATCGACAACTGGGCCCGCGAGGCGTCGATGCTTGCGGAGAAGAACCAGGCAGCGAAGTCGATCATCATGCAGGACTGGTCGCGCGGCGGCGACGGCATCGTGGCGCTCTCGTCGATCAAGTCAGTCGAGGATCTGAGAGGGAAGAAGATCGCGTGTACGCAATTCACGCCGTCGCACTTCCTGCTGCTTTATCTGTTGGCGCAGTCAGGCCTGACGCCGCAGGAACGGTCGGAGATCGAGCGGAACATCGTCTTTACGACCGATGCGCCTGCCGCCGCCGCTGCGTTCAAAGCCAAACAGGTTGACGCCGCCGTGACGTGGGAGCCGGATCTCTCCGCGGCGGTGGAGTCGAGAGGCGCCGAAGCGCACGTCCTGGTCTCCACTCAAGCGGCGACGAACATCATTGCAGACACGCTCTGCGCGCGTCAGGAAGTCATCGATCAAGCGCCCGAAACGATTCGCGATTTCGTGCGCGGCTGGCTCGACGGCATCGAGATGATCAAGAACAATCCAAACGGATCGTACGAGATCGTCGGACGCGCGTTGAAGCTCGACACCGACACGATTTCCGGCATGTTGTCGGGACTGAAGTTGACGCCCTACGCCGACAACGCGCAGTTCTATGGTCTAACGGGGGCCAAAGCGCATTACGAGACGCTGTTCGAGACTGCGTTTGTCATCTGGCGCAAGAAGGGTTTGGTAAACAAGTCCGTCAATGCGAAGGATTGGGCCGACACGCGGTTCCTGCAAGCAGTCGCCGCGAACTATCCGGGTCAAAAGGTCGAGGAAGCGCCCGTGGTCGCGAAGGCTCCGTCGGAGAGAGACGTTCCGATCCTTCACCAGCAGATTCAGATTCAGTTCACGCCGGGATCAGACGAGATCATGCCGGGGTCGTATCTGCTGCTCGATAAGCTGGGTGAGACGATGACTTCGTTTGGCAGCACGATTCTGCGCATCGAAGGCAACACCGACAGCACTGGTTCAGCCTCCGGTAACCTGACGCTTTCGGAGCGCCGCGCGCAGTCAGTCAAGAACTACATCGTCAAGAACTTCCCGAATATCCCGCCGACGCGGTTCCAGACTATCGGGCGCGGCTCGGCCAACCCGATCGCCGAGAACACGACGGAGGCTGGACGACAGCAGAATCGGCGCACGGACATCAAGGTGATCCTGGCGACGAGTTAAACGCACGAAGTTCATCCACAAATGGCTTCACGCAACTCGAATTACTTTTCAATCCGTCAGCCGTTGCCGAAACGCGCGGCGTTCCTGCTGGGTTTTGTTGCGCCGATACTCGTCTTCGGCGCGTGGTGCGTGTTGAGCTACAGCGGCCGCGTCGATCCCGACTTCCTTCCGAAGCCGACTGAAGTCATACGCGGCACGCTGCAACTCTTTCTTCAATACGATCTCGGGACCGCGATTCTCGTCTCCACGAGGAGGATCGCGATCGCGTTTCTTTTGGCCGCCGCAATCGCACTGCCGCTGGGCGTTCTGATGGGCACGTTCGATCCGATCAATCGTTTCTTCGAGCCGATCGTGGCGCCGCTGCGTTACATGCCGATCTCCGCGTTCATTCCGCTGTTGATTCTCTGGTTCGGTATTTACGAGCGGCAGAAGATCGCGTTTCTGTTTCTCGGCGTGTTCGTTTATCTGCTGCCGGTCGTCGTCTCGTCGATTCGGCTGGTGCCGGAAGAGTTGGTCCAAACTGCGTTGACGCTCGGCGCGTCGAAGTTCCAGGTGATCAGGACCGTGCTCGTTCCCGCGGCGCTGCCGGAGATCTTCGACAGCTTTCGCGTGATGAACGCCATCGCCTGGACCTACGTCATCCTTGCCGAAGCCGTAAACCCGGAATACGGGTTGGGCTACATGGTCGAGCTTGCGCGCACGCACCACAAAGCGTCGTGGTCGTTCGCCGGGCTGCTCGTGATCGGCGGCATCGGATTGCTGACTGACTTTCTCATTCGCCTCCTTTCCAGCCTGCTATTCCGCTGGCGTGAGGCATCCTGAAGAACCGCGAACTATGAGCGATAACAACGGTCCATCTCCGCTGCCTCAATCCGGCGAACCGGGCACGATTGCGGTCGACGTCGCCGCGGCAGCGCCAAGGCCGCAGGTCACTTACCATCCGGATCAAAGCGGCGCGCCGCCGAAACTCCGAGTCAGTAACTTGAGTGTCACTTACATCGATCGCAAAGGTAATCGCACTGAAGCAGTACGCGACGTGTCGTTCGACGTCCTCGACAAGCCCGATTCGGGAGAGATCGTCGTCTTTCTTGGTCCATCGGGTTGCGGCAAGTCGACGATCCTCAAAGCAGTCGCCGGACTTCTGCCGCCGACCGAAGGCGAAGTGTTGGTTGACGGCAAGCAAGTGACTGACGTCGGACGCGATCGCGGAATGGTGTTTCAGGCGTACACGTCATTCGGCTGGCTGACGGTGCGCGAGAACGTGGAGTATGGTCTGAAACTCCAGGGCGTGCGCAAGTCGGAGCGACGCAAAGTGTCAGACTCGATATTGAAGTCAGTCGGGCTGGCAGACTTTGCGGATCGCTATCCTAAAGATCTTTCAGGCGGCATGAAGCAGCGCGTCGCGATTGCGAGGACGTTAGTCAACAACCCGCGCGTGGTATTGATGGACGAACCGTTCGGCGCGCTGGATCCGCAGACGCGATGGGGCATGCAGAGCCTCCTGCTCGAGATCTCGCGGGCCGAGAACAACACGATACTCTTCGTCACTCATGACGTCTCGGAAGCTGTCTATCTCGGCGACACGATCTACATTCTCTCCCACCGGCCGGCGAGAATTCTGCACCAGGTGGACGTGCCCGCGTTTCCGGTGCGCGACATTGCGCTAAAATCAGCGCCGGAGTTTCGGGCGGTCGAGAAGAAGTTGCTGGACTTGATCTACGCCCCCGCCAAACAGTGAGCGAAAAGCAGAACGTGACAAAACCACCGCAGCCGGCGCGTCCGGCCCTGCGGAAAGACGGCGTTCCCGTCAATGTAACGCCGCTGCGCAATGATACGGTCGCTGCGACTCAGGCTTTCGTCCGCCAGAAAGCTTACGAAGGCCGGTCGTATCTCAAGAAGGCGTTTGCGAATCCTTACAACCTGACGTTACTTGCCGGCGGTCTTGCTGCCTCTGCTTTAACGCTCAATCCGCTGCTTGCGGTGATTACAGTCGGCCTCGAAATACTGTGGGTCGTCAACGCGCCCGGATCGAAAAAGCTCCAGGAGTGGATCTGGGATCCGCAGTTCGACGCCGAAGAACGCGCGAAAGAAGAAGCTGCGCGGGCCGAGCGGCTCAAGCATCTCGACGAAAGCGATCGCAACCGCGTCATCGATCTGCTCGCGCGGCAAGAGGAGATCAACTCGCTCGCGGCCCGGAATCCGTCTTTCACCGGCGAGCTGCTGCGCACCGAGCTCACGAAGACCGATCGGCTCGTCGATGCGTTTATCGAGATGGCGAATACGTGTAGTCGTTACGAGGCCTATCTCGAATCGATCGACCTGAACGAACTTGAGCGTGATCGCCGCCGTTGGGAAACAATCGTCAATAAAACGGACAGCCGCGCCGCGGAGACTGAGATCGCGCGCAAGAACCTCGCGATCATCATGAAACGCTTCGAAAAGATGAAGGAGATTCGTCACTATCTCATGTTGGCCCGCGGCCAGCTCGATCTGATCGAAAACTCCTTTCAGTTGATTGCCGATCAGATCGTTACGATGCAGTCGCCGCAGGAGTTGTCGGGCCAGCTTGACGAGCTTCTCGACGGCGTCGAGTCGATCAAACAAACGGCCGCCGACACTGAGCGGTTTTTGAATCCGTTGGGGCTAAAGGACCTGTCGATATGAGTGAGGTGCGCGTGCTTCCTGTCTGGGCCGAAGACCTGCGGCGTCGTTACTTGCGTGGCGAGGCGTCGATGTTCGTGCTGCACGGCAACGTTTACGACGTCGTGCTGTGCAACAACAAGATGATGGCGCTCACCGAGTTTCTGACCGAGGTGTTGCTGAAGGAGTCGAAAGATACGATCGCCGTCTACAACGTCGCCACCGGGACGCGGTTTTCGAAACGCACAACGGGCGTTACCGGCCTGGAAGATCTGTTGCTCGCGACGGAGAAGGATCGCGTGTTTGCGGCGTTTGAGCGGCTGCTGATCGGATCCACGAGGACGGCGGTGATCATGGAGTACGCGGAGGCGATTGCGCCCGCCGGCGATCCAAACTTTCAAAGCGAATCGGATCGCGCGGCGATCGTGACGCTGCACCGCTGGTCATCGCTGCCGGAGATCGAGCGCGGCGATAACGTCGTGTTGTTGATTTCAGAGAACCTCGCCGAGTTGGCGCCGAAACTGATCTCGAATCCGAAGGTGGCTGTGGTTGAAGTGCCGATGCCGGACCATGCGACACGTCGTGAAGCGGCGCGTCTGGCGGACACGCGTCTGAACGAGAAAGACACTGAACGATACGCCGGCATCACTGCCGGACTGAAAGCGGTTCAGATCACGTCGATACTCACGCCGCAGGCAGCCGCTGAAGAACCACTCGAAGACCGTGAAAACTTCATCGCGTCGTTGCTCGGCATCGGTCCGGACGTTAAGGAACGCGCTCACAAGCTGGCCGCGTTGACGAGCAAGATGAGCCGCGACGAAATCATGACGCTGCTGGTGCCTGAGCTCATGGAGCGGCGTGAGCTCGATCCGAACCTTCCCAGCCCATACGAGCGCGCGCGCAAGGAAGCCGACGCCCTGATCGCGAAACGCAAGCGAGAGATACTCGAGCGCGAGTGTTTCGGATTGGTCGAGTTTGTTGAGCCGGCGCATGGTTTTGACGTCGTCGGCGGAATGGAAGAGGTCAAGAAAGACCTGATGGTGATCGCGGAGAGCATTCGCGAGGGCCGGACGAGCCGCGTGCCGATGGGCATACTCTTCACTGGTCCAATGGGAACAGGGAAGACGTTCGTGGCCGAGGCGTTTGCGAAAGAGTGCGGGCTGACGACGATCAAGTTGAAGAATTTCCGATCGAAGTGGGTTGGCGCGACGGAAGGGAACCTCGAAAAGATCCTGAACGTGATTCGCGCGATCGGTCAGGTCGTCGTGATCATCGACGAAGGCGATCGGGCGTTCGGAAACACGGACGGGGAAGGCGACGGCGGCACGTCGTCGCGCGTTATCGCGCGCATCAAGGAGTTTATGTCTGACACGTCGAACCGCGGACGGATACTGTTTTTAGTGATGACGAATCGTCCCGACAAGCTCGACGTCGATCTCAAGCGCGCGGGCAGGCTCGATCGTAAGATTCCGTTTCTCTACGTGCAGACTCCGGAAGAGGTCGAGCTGGTTGCGAAGGCGCTGTTGCGCAAGAACAAGATCAAGACGGACGTCGATCTGGCGTCGATTCGCGAGGGGTTTTCCAGCAAGCTCGTCGGCTACAGCAACGCGGACATCGAAGCGGTGTTGTTGCTGGCTAACGAGGACGCGGCACGGGAGAGTGGCGGCGATGCGCCGGTGCTCGATCGTCATTTCCTGCGTGCGGCGCTCGACTACTTCCCGAGCCGTGATGCGGAGTTGTTGGAATACATGGAGCTGCTGGCTGTGTTCGAGTCGTCGAGCCGCCGTCTGCTGCCGGCGAAGTACGCGTCGTTGACACCCGAAGATCTCGACGCCCGCCTACGGCACTATCGCATGCTCGTAGGCGGCCGCCGCTAGATATTTAGATCTTTGTGTTGTGACGCAGTGAGGCTTCGGTGTCGGAGCGATCCGCCTCGGCGCGATCGTCTTCGTCCTCTTCTTTGCCGAACGCGCCTCCGACTGGCGGAGAGGCCGGTTGGGCCGAAAAGCCCTGGCGGGCACGGTCCAACTTCTGTGCATCTGAACGCTTACCGCTTTTCTGCGATTGCTGCTGATCCATTTCTACCCTCCTGAAGCTGTGAAGATCCAAAACCTAGTAAATGACTGAAACCCGTGTTCGTGACACCGCGCGTGAGCAGGAGCCGTCCCGCCATGCCGCGCCGGCGTTTGCCGCGAGCCGGATCAAGCAGACATGAGCCCGGTTCCGAGCCCGAGTCCGGCGCCAAACGTCAATCCTTTGTTCATATTATTCCCTCCTTTTTCACGTTCGATCTGCCGCAAATCACAGACCAGCGGGCATCACGCTTGCCTATTCAATAAGCCGTCGCAAAACTCTTTATCGGCGTGTGTGCTACTGGTACGCGCACGCACAATTTCGTTTTGAATTCATGCAAGCCCAATCTTTGGTTGAAACACTGATTTGAGGAATGTTAAGCTGTACTCCCGTGAATCAGACGGGCGACAATCCCCAACAATCCTCCAATAAAAAGACAGTCGCCATCATCCCTGCGCGTTTCGCTTCTACTCGTCTACCCGGAAAAGCCCTGATCGAGATCGCCGGCAAACCGATGGTCTGCTGGGTCGCCGAACGCGCGCGGGCCGCGCGAAACGTCGATCGCGTGATTGTTGCCACCGACAGTCAGGAAATCGTGGATGCGGTCACGTCGAGGGGATTCGAAGCCATGCTCACGGACGTCAATCACGCCAGCGGCACTGATCGGGTCGCGGAAGTTGCGGCGACGATGCCCGACGCCGAGATCATCGTGAACGTTCAGGGTGATGAACCATTGATTTCACCCGAGACGATCGAAAAAGCAGTCGCTACAATGGCAGCCGAGATTGCGAAACCAGACGGCGCCGGGATCGTAACAACATGGGAGCCGATCGAATCACTCGACGAGCTGTTGAATTTCGACCTCGTCAAAGTCGTGATCGACGACGACGACAACGCGGTCTACTTCTCGCGTTCGCCGATTCCGTTTCCGCGAGACGCTGCGAAGAGACACGGCGGCCCGCACGAGGCGCTGTACGCGGAACCGGAGTTGTTCAAGTTATTTCGCAAGCACACGGGGCTTTACGTGTATCGCCGGGACGTGTTGCTGGACTTTACTCGTTGGCCGCAGGCGCGGCTCGAGAAAATCGAAGCGCTCGAGCAATTGCGGGCGCTGGCCCATGGCGTCAAGATCAAGGTCGTCGAGGCGTGTTCGACGTCCATCGGCGTAGACACTGCGGAAGACCTTGAACTGCTGAAGGTCCAAATGGTGAAAACTGCATGAACGACTGGATTGGAATAGCTGTTATCGTGTTTCTGATTTTGTGCGGCTTGTTCGGACTGTCGCGCGTGAGCAAGCCCTATGACATCACCACCGAAGAGTTCGAGCGCCGCGCGCAGGAAGGCCCGGGCTTGCTCGGCGCCGGTGTGATCGAAATACAAAAAGTGCTCGATCCGGCGGCGGAAAGAGCTGCCGTAGTTCAGGAAGAGCTCAAGCAGGGACGTTACGACGGCGAACAGGGTTCAGGCGAGCCGCCCGAAGCAGGCGATCGCACTGACGATAACGACATCGAATCTGATCGAGATAAACAATCGTGATCCAGGGAGAACGAATGCCAAAATACATCTTCGTTACTGGCGGCGTGGTTTCGAGTCTGGGCAAAGGGCTGGCGGCATCGTCGATCGGCTGCCTGCTCGAAAGCCGCGGACTGCAAGTCGCGCTAATCAAGTTGGATCCTTACATCAACGTCGATCCGGGCACGATGTCGCCGTTTCAACACGGCGAGGTGTTCGTCACCGACGACGGCGCCGAGACGGATCTGGATCTCGGTCACTACGAACGTTTCACACAAGCGCAACTCTCGCGCGCCAACAACTGGACCACGGGCCGCATCTATCTCTCAGTGATCGAGAAGGAACGCCGCGGCGACTATCTCGGCAAAACGATCCAGGTCATCCCGCACATCACGAACGAAATCAAAGAAGCAGTCCGCAGCGTCGCCGAGAAGGACAAACCTGACGTAGTGATCGTCGAGATAGGCGGCACGGTCGGCGACATCGAGTCGCTTCCGTTTCTCGAAGCCATTCGTCAGATGGGCAACGAGGAGGGCGCGGGCAACGCAATCTTCGTCCACGTCACGCTCGTGCCATACATCGCCGCCGCCGGCGAGCTGAAAACAAAACCCACGCAACACTCCGTGCGCGACCTGCGCGAGATCGGTATCGCGCCTGACATCCTTTTGTGCCGCTCGGAAAAACCGTTGTCGCGCGAGTTGCGCGGGAAAATCGCGCTGTTCTGTAACGTCAAAGAGCCGGCGGTGATCAGCGCTCAGGACGTTGATACGATTTACGACGTGCCGCTCGCGTTTCACGAGCAGGGTCTCGACGACTTGATCGTGACGCAGTTGCAACTGGAATCTCGCGCCCCGCAAGTCGATCTTTCAGAATGGCGAAACCTCGTTGCGACCATTCGCGAGCCTTCGGGAGGCGAGGCGTCGATCGCGATCGTCGGTAAGTACGTCGAACTTGAAGATTCTTACAAGTCGTTGCGTGAAGCGTTGACGCACGGCGGCGTCGCGAACAACCTGCGCGTTGACGTCAAGTGGCTCGAGTCAGAAGAACTGATGGCCGACGACTACGAGAACCGCCTGCGCGACTTCGACGCGATTCTCGTCCCCGGCGGCTTCGGCAAACGCGGTGTCGCGGGAATGATTCGCGCGATCCACTACGCTCGCAAAACACGCACGCCTTATTTCGGCATCTGTTTGGGAATGCAGACCGCCTGCATCGAGTTTGCGCGTTACGCGTGTGAACTGAAGGATGCTGACTCGACCGAGTTCGACGTCGAAACGCCGCATCCGATCATCTTCAAACTGCGCGACCTGGTCGACGTGGAAGAGCTGGGAGGCACGATGCGTCTCGGCGCATGGCCCTGCCGATTGGCGCCCGGCTCGTTGGCCCAGGAGGTCTACGGCGGCGCCTCGGAGATCAGCGAACGCCATCGACACCGTTACGAGTTCAATCCCGAGTATCGACAGCGGCTCGAGGCTGAAGGCCTGGTGTTCAGCGGCGTTTCACCGGACGGGAAGTTTGTCGAGATAATCGAGCTGCCGCGCGAGTCGCACCCATGGTTTATCGGCTGCCAGTTTCATCCTGAATACAAGTCAAAACCTCTCAAGGCCCATCCATTATTTGCGGCTTTTGTGCGCGCTGCGTACGAAAATCGTTTACAATCCGAAACCGCCATCGAGAAAAATGGCGAAATCGACCTGGTCATGCACGACCGTGTCAGCGCGACCAGCGGCGATTGAGGCTAGAACAAGCGGGTCTGCCCAGACCAACCTCACTTCATGCTAAAACGCGTGCGCGACGTACTCTGTCTTGTCCTGTAAACAGCGGATGCATATCCCTAACCACATTGAAGACTCGCTCGTGGGCCAAACGCTCGACGAGAAGTACCTGATCGAGGAGCGGCTCAGCGAGGGCGGGATGGGCACCGTCTATCGCGCGCGCCATTTGTTGATGGACCGTCCGGTCGCGATCAAGGTGATGCGCCAGGGACTGGGCGAAGACGAGGCGGCGCGGATGCGTTTTCAACGCGAGGCTCGAGCAGCGGTTCGTTTACAACACCCGAACGCGGTAGCGGTGACTGACTGCGGCGATACCGGCGACGGCTGCGTCTACATCGTGATGGAACTGGTCGAGGGCCGCACGCTGCGCGAGATACTCGTGAAAGAAGCGCCCATCGAAACTGCCCGCGCGATCTCGATCATGCTGCAAGCTTCCGACGCCGTGGCCGCGGCGCACGAAGCCGGAATCATTCATCGCGATTTGAAGCCTTCGAACATTCTCGTCACGCAAAGCGCCGATGCGCCGGCGACAGTGAAAGTATTCGACTTCGGCGTCGCGAAACTCGCGCCGCATACGCTCGATGAGGACGATCCGGCGATCACGTTGCGACACGCGGGAGCTTTGATCGGCACGCCGCGTTACATGGCGCCCGAGCAGTACAACGGAAACGGATTGACGCCGGCAGCCGACGTCTACAGTCTCGGCGTCATTCTCTACGAGATGCTGACGGGCATGGCGCCTTTCACCGGTTCGACGCCAATCGAGATCGCGGCGAAGCACGTCTCCGATCCGCCGCACGCGCCGCGAGAGATCGTGGCCGCGATTCCTGAAGACGTCGAACGTGTCGTCCTGCACGCACTTGAAAAAGACGCTGCTGACAGGCCGCCGGATGCCGCCGCATTTCGCCGCGAACTGTTGGAAACAGCCGAAAGGCTGGGGCTCGAGCACCATGCGTTGACGAGCGTCCCCGACATCGAAGCGTTGCGCGGTGAGGGCGTCGAGTCGCCTTCCGGCCGACTTGTCGTCGACATCTCACGCGTGCGCGCGTTAAGCTCCGGCTCCAACGAGATCAAGATCGTCGGCGGCAACAATCACAAACACACCGCTGCCAAACCCCGCCGGCCGCTTTCATTTCTGGACAAGGTCAAGCGTATACTCGGGCGTCAATGAAGACTGACCTGAAACCGTTCTCGGTAGGAAATGCGACATTT
>DASRIM010000322.1:0-6223 GCA_035649995.1 Pyrinomonadaceae bacterium
AAGATCCGCCGGCGGATCGTCGTCTTCTTCAACGGTAATCGGTTCTGATTGTTGTTGTTCCGGCGAGGCGATTGCGACAGGGGTTGACTCCGCTTCAGGCTCGGGCTCCGGTTCTTTTGTTTGCAACTCTACAATTACGACAACCTTCAGCGCCGGTTGCTCCCGCAACACCTCCAGCATTCGATTGAAAACGGCACGCTCGTTTTTAGGATTACCCATGGTGCCGTCATCGTGGAGCGCTATCTCCGCGTTTTTGAGTGGTGGCGGTTCAGGACCTGCCTCTTTAACTGGTGGTGGATCGCCGGGCGCGGCAACCCAAAGCTCAATCTCCGTTTTCTTGCGAACGCCACCGAAGATAGTCTTGACTCGACTAACATCGATCTTATGTTCCTTGAAAGCCTCAAGCTTTCTTGCAGCCATGCGTCGCGATGACCCCGGCACTGCGTCCTCGCCGTTGTAAGTGACGATGTAAACAATCGCCTTCTTCTGCTGTTGCAACATGTCGGCGATAGTGGCGTCAGTTGTGAGACCGATGCCGGGTCCCATTTCTCCTTCGTCCTCCCACAATACATCGACGAAATCGTGAGCCTCCTCCGTGATGAATTTGCCCTTGAACGTGTCGATATTCGTTTCGAACCTTGTAGGCTCAGGCGCTGCGGCGCCGGGCGGTGTGATCCATAATTCGATCTTCGGTTCGTACAGCACCTGGTTGCGCCCCGAATAAATCGTATTGACTCGTCGTTTCGGAAGACCTCGAGCATCGACCAGGTAGTCTTTCATGAGCTTCAGGAAGAGCTTGCCGGTTCCCAGCCCTTCACCTTCAGGTCCATAAACGACGATGTGACCGGTTGTCTCCGAATCGTGTTGGAGCTGGATGGCAAAATTGTCGAGCCGAGCGGTAAGGTCGCAGTGACCCACGGCGCCAAATTCGTCAAACTTCCTGATAGATGTCGGTTCTTCGCCGGCGAATGCGGGCACGATCGCCAGGAAATTCAACAAAAGTGCGACTCTCAGCTTCATTGGTCCACTAACATACCAGCAACGAACAACGGATTTCCATCGTTTTTAACGGCCGTCTAACCCATAAAACGCCTGACAGGTACCAATGGAGCAACTTTCTTTGTAACTTTTCCCGAACCCGCGTGTTTTAGGAGGCGTAGCGCAGCTTATGGCGAGCGAAGATGACGAGTTCACCATGCTGTTTCAGGATTTCTACCCTAGCCTATGCCGCTTTCTGGAGTGTTTATTGGGAGGCCGCGCGCCGCTGGCGCAGGATCTGGCACAGGAGAGCTTCCTGCAACTACATCGCACGGCGTGGGGGACTCTCCCGGCCGGTGAGGCTCGCTTTTGGCTCTACCGGGTCGCGCGAAACCTCGCTATCAACGAGTTTCGCAAGTCAAACACGCGCTACCGGCTCTTTGATCGAGTGGTTGAGGCGATGAGACCAGCGTCACGCACTCCCGAGCAGGAATACGAGACGCGCGAGCGGAAGCAGTTAGTACTCGAGATGTTGCACACGTTGCCGGAAGACCAACGGACGGCTTTGTTGCTGCGAGAGCAGGAGCAGTTGAGTTACCGCGAGATAGGCGAAGTGATGAACGTTTCGGCGAGCAAGGTGAAGGTCGACATCTTCCGGGCGCGCGCGTCGCTGCGGGAGCGTTGGAGCAAGAGGGCAAAAACAGTCGGAGCAAGTGCAAGTTAATTATGAGTTGCAATTTCACGGAAAAGATTTCTTCGTTGATCGACGGCGAGCTCGAGCCGAGGGAAGCGCGCGAGGTCGAGCGCCATCTGCTGAGCTGCGCCAAATGCGAACAACTCCACACCGACTTTCTCAACCTGCGCAGCGAGATCGCGAGTTTTGACACTTCGACGCAGCCTATCGTTCAGAACCGCGCACTGAAGAAGATCCTGTCCAGCGGACGCCGCGCGGCGACGCCAGGCCCGGGGCTCAGCCGGGCGCGTGGACTGCAATGGAGTTGGGGCACGCCCGCCGTTGCTTTCGCAACGTTGTTGATTGTCGCCGCGATTATCGGTTTGGTTCTTTATAACCGTTCGAACAAACAGGAACCGATCGCGAAAATCAATGCGCCGTCTCCAGCGCCAACCGCGACTCCCGAACCAACTAAACCTGAAGAGCAAAAAGAATCAGAAACTCCGAAACGCGCGCCGGCGAATCCGTCAAAGAAAGCGCCCGTGCGTGAGCCGAAACCTGGCGAACAGTTTGCGGTGGTTCGAGTTCCTGAGCCTGCCGCGAGTCCCGAGGTCGTTTCTGCGCCTGAGCGTGTTCGCTCGGCCGACGCTGAGACGCTCACGGCGATGCATTTCGAAAAATCGGAGACGCTGTTACGCGCGTTCAGGAACGTTCGTTTGAACTCTCGCGGCACGGCCGCGGAAGTCGCTTACGAACGCAAGCGAGCACAGCAACTGGTCTATCAAAACATGATCCTGCGCCGCGAAGCCGATGCGGCGGGCGACGTTCAGATCGCGTCGCTGCTGGAGAGTCTGGAACCGATTCTGTTGGACATCGCGAACCTTCCCGACAAACCGAACGCCGCCGCGGTCCGCGTGATTCGCGAACGCGTCGAACGCAAAAACATCGTCGCACTGTTGCAAGTCAATTCAATGGTGCTCGCGCGAGCGCTTGATGATTAGGCGCTTGATTAGTCGCGCGCCCGTAACCGTTTCACTTTAGAGGCACAGGGAACAAGGAGCTGCTTTGTGCGTTTTTGATCACCGCTCGATCGCTGCGCCTGCTCTGGTTCTCTGTGCCTGTGAGGTGAAACCAACCCATCGAGATTAAGGACAAGAATGACCATGAAGAATTTCGTTATTACCCGTTCCCCCCTGACACTCGCAATCATATTCCTCGCGCTGTTTAGTGCAGGAAGTGTTTCCGGACATAACCAGGACATCGCCAAGCTCAACCGCTTCGTGCAGGGGCAGAAGGCGAATACCGCGTCGATGCAGATCTTCCGCGAAGGCCGCGACTTCATCGAGGCCCAGAACTGGCAAAAAGCCGCCGAAAAATTCAACGACTTCATCAAAGGCTATCCGAAAGACAAAGACCTCGACGCCGCGCTCTACTGGTACGCCTACGCTTTGCAGAAACAAGGCATGAACGAACAGGCGGTACCGCCGCTAGTGCAACTGATGAAGCGTTTCCCGAATTCGAGCTGGCGAAGAGAAGCGGAGGCTACGCTCGTCGTGCTCGGCCGCAAGGATTTAGTTGAAGAGCGGCTACAGCAGGATAACTGCGAGATCAAGATCCTCGCGTTGCAGAGTCTGTTTCAGGCCGACGAAGAACGCGCCATCGGCCTCGTTCTCGAGTCGTTGAAGACAACTCCGCCGCCGTGCCAGGGTTTTCAGGCAGCGGCCGTATCGATGCTTGGCTCACATCGCAGCCCGCGCGCGGTCCCTATTCTGCTGGACATCGCGCGCTCTAATCCCGACCTCAAACTGCGGCTTACGGCGATCAAACGTCTCGGCGATCAGCAAAACGAACAGGTCACCGACGAGCTAATCAAACTCTACGACACCGATCGCACGAAGGAAGTCAGAGCGCAGATACTGCGCGCGCTCGTCGAGAGCCGCACGCCGCGCGGCACTGCCAAAGTCCTCGAGATCGCACGCGCGAGCGACGACCCTGCCGCTCGTCAATTCGCTCTGCGTTACCTCGGCAACATGAAAGACGCCGCATCACTCGAAGAGTTGATCCGCATCTACGACGCCGACAAAACACGCGAGATCCGTTCGCAGATACTGCGAGCGCTCTCGGAACGCGACGAGCCGCGCGCCCGCGCGAAGTTGATGGAGATTGCGCGCACCGGCGACACGCCCGAGATTCGCATCGAAGCCATCCGGCGTCTCCACGATCATGGCCGCATCGCGATCGACGATCTGCTGCAACTCTACAACAGTGAAACCAACCTCGAGATCAAACGAGGACTGCTGCGCACATTGGCCGAGAACAAGGACGCGCGCGCACAGGCAAAGCTCTTCGAGGTCGCACGCTCGGCCGAGTCGATGGAACTCCGCGCCTATGCGATCCGCGTGTTGGGCGGCCACGATGATGAGCAGTCGGTGACTCAGCTCGTTGCGATGTACGACTCAGAACAGAACCCGCAGAACAAAGGAATGTTGCTGCGCGCTTTTGGCGACTCGAAACACAAGGTCGCCGTGCGAAAACTGATGACGATTGCGCGCAGCGATCCGTCCGTGGAGTTGCGCAAGATGGCGGTCCGGTATCTCGGCGAGAGCAAAGATCCCGAAGCGCTCAAGTTCTTGGAAGATCTGCTTAAGTAGGAGCTCCTCATGTTTAATTCAAAGCTAACGTGTGTCCTGATCCTGGTTTTGTCCGTGGCGGGAGTTGCTTGCGCGAATCGTGGGCCGGACCTGACGGCCACCGCGCAGGCCCGCGACGATCTGCAAACACAGTCGAGCAGCACGACCGTGCAAAGCTTCACGGCGGTCGAAGGCGCTGATTTGATGGCGAAACTCGAGGCCGCGCAGGCGCGCGGGCGCGCGCGTCAAACGCCGTACTGGTCCGCATACAGTTTCGACGTGCGCCCGGGAGTGGGCGTCGATATGGGGTTTGGCCAGTTTAGTGGGTCGATAAACACGATCGGCGACACGTCAGTCTTTATCGGCACGACGGCCGGCGGCGTGACGGCGGAAACACGCAACCTCGCGATCTTCCTGCTGCGCGATCCTTCCGCGAACCAGATCACGCGCATGGAGATCTACAACCTCGAACGCAAACGCGAGTACAGCGGTTATCCCGTCTATTGGATGGGCCGTGCGAACAACGAAGAGAGTTTGAACTATCTCCGCGCGCTCGCTGCGGCGTCGCCGCTCGACATGCTGAGCGAACGCGCGGTGTTGGGTATCGCTTTGCACGACGATGCGCGCGTCGGCGGCATGCTGAGGAATTTCGTGACGTCGTCGCCGAACCAGCGTATTCGTTCGTCTTCGGTTTACTGGCTCGGGCAAGTCGGCGGTGAATCAGAGTTTCTCGCGTCGATCGTGCGTAACGAGGCCGAAAACAAGAAGCTGCGTCGTTCGGCGGCGCATTCCATCGGACAAAGCAAGGATCGGGGCGCGGTAGCGATGCTGCAAGGTCTGTACGAATCAGTGAAGGACGTCGAGGTGCGTCGCAGTGTCATCTCGGCGGCCGGCAACAGCATCGATCAGCAGCCGGCGTTTACGTTTTTGCTGGCCGTGGCGAAGAACGATCCTGATCCGGAATCGCGTCGCTCCGCGGTGCGCAACCTTGGGCATTTCCAGCGCGACGATGTAGTGGACGAGTTGATGAAGATCTATGCTGCCGACGCGCAACTCGACGTCAAGCGCACGGCTTTGCGAGCGCTGGCCGAAACGAAGAGCCCGCGGGCGCAGGCGCGTCTGCTCGAAGTCGCGCGCAGCGATGCGCATCCGGATTTGCGCAAACAGGCGATCCGCGTGTTGGGTGAACGCGGTGAAGCGGCGGTTGACGATCTGCTCAAGTTGTTTGACTCCGAGCAGACGCCTGACGTGAAGCGAACTGTGTTGCAGTCGCTGTCGGAGATCAAGAGCACGCGCGTTGAAGACAAGCTGTTCGACGTTGCGAAGAGCAACGAGGCGATCGAGGTGCGCAAACAGGCGATCCGGTTGCTTGGCGAGCGCGTTGGGAAGCGGAGTTTCGAGTTTCTGAGTCAGACGGCGCAGAGCACGGATGCGAATGCGGAAGTGCAGGTGCAGGCCGTGCGCGCAATTAGCGAGCGGCGCGCAGACGAGTCGGTGCCGTTGCTGATAAAGATCGCGCGCACGCATCCGAATCAACTCGTGCGCAAGCAGGCGATTCGCTCGTTGGGTGAGTCAGGCGACCCGCGCGCCGTCGAGTTCTTCCGTGAAGTGCTGACTAAGTAAAAAGCAATAAATCACAAAAGGCACAGAAGGCACAGAAGGCACATAAAAAGACCAGGTAGAAAGCACTAAGAAGTTCGCCAAGAGCTGCTCAGTGCTTTGTGCTGGGTGCTAGTGCTTTGTTTTTGTGCCTTTTGTGATTTTTGTGCCTTTTGTGGTTACTTTTCGGGGGTCTGTTTCAGGCGCTTCGCTTCTTCTTCACTCACGCCGAAGAAACCGGAGCGCGTGCGGACCTCGTAACCTGACTTTTTCACGCGCGCCCGGATCTTGTGAAACCGCTTGTCGAAGGTCTCGGTGCTCGGACGATAGCCGATCAGATAGT
>DASRIM010000323.1:0-11734 GCA_035649995.1 Pyrinomonadaceae bacterium
AGTCACGTCAGCGGGAACGTTTGTTAAGTTGAGTTTGATTTTTGTGCCGTCGTCATCGCGGAGAATCGTTGCTACACCCTTCGCTCCAGTAATCTTCACGGGGCTCAGAGTGAGAGTGACTTCTTTCTTCGCTGGATACTCAATAATGGTGTAAGTCCCATCGGGGTTTTGAACGGTCTTCGTAACCGTTGTTTGCGCCACAGCGACAGCGGCCAGTGCGAGAGTCACTATCATGGCCGCTAGAACGCTCAAACCATGTTTGCTCATCAGTTGTACCTCCCTTGTGTTTAATTAATCGCGATTAATTGTCGACGTGGGGGAACAGAGTCGGGGAGACGCTTTACAGGCGTATTCGCTTGGAATTTGGGCAAGACTTATGCCAGCTAAGTGAGGCAATGATTGCGGGTTTCGAGCGCTGTAGTGCGAAGCAGAACAATACAGCGCTGTACGGCAATGGACCTACGTTATTTTCCATTGGTCATTGGACAGTTGTCATTTGTCATTTCGGAAAGGGAAATGACAAATGTGAAATGATATATGACCAATGATTAGTATGCCTTAACTTCGCTTATTGCCTTTGCTACATCGGAAGATTGCGGAAGTATTGCATCCTCGAGTTGCGGCGCATACGCGACGAACGTATCGAGCGCGCACACGCGGCGCACAGGCGCATCGAGATCGAGGAAGAGTTCGTCCGCGATGCGCGCCGCGATCTCCGCGCCGTAACCAAATGACAGCGAATCTTCGTGCGCGACGATCACGCGGTTCGTCTTCTTAACTGACTCGACGATCGCATCCCAGTCGTAAGGGACCAGGCTGCGCAGATCGATCACTTCAACGCTCGTGCCTTCCTGCTCCGCCTGTTTCGCGGCGACGAGTGATCGCTGCACGAGTGCGCCGTACGTAATGATCGTCAAGTCTTTTCCTTCGCGGACTCTCTTCGCCTTGCCAAACGGAATCATGAACTCGTCAGGCGGATACGCCGACTTGTTGTAAGCCTGACGATAGAGGTGCTTGTGCTCGAGGAACAGCACCGGATCGTCGCTGCGTATCGCGGTGCGCAACAGTCCGTTTGCATCAAGTGCGTTGGACGGATAGATGACGCGCAGACCGGGAATCTGAGTGAACGTCGAGACGCCCGACTGCGAGTGATAGACCGCGCCGCCCTTCAGATAACCGCCGACGGGAACGCGCATCACGACCGGCGCTTTCCAGTCGCCGCCCGAGCGCCAGCGCAGCAGCGCGAGCTCGTTGCGAATCTGGTGCATGGCGGGCCAGATGTAGTCGAAGAACTGGATCTCGACGACGGGTTTCAAGCCGCGGGTGGCCATGCCGATCGCGCGGCCGACGATGTTTGCTTCGGCGAGCGGTGAATTGAACACGCGGTTGCTGCCGAACTTCCGTTGCAAGTTGGCGGTGACTTTGAAGACGCCGCCTTTTCCTTTGACGACGTTCAGATACTGCTCGCGCGAACAGTCGGCGACGTCCTCGCCGAAGACGAAGATGCGCGGGTCGCGTTCCATCTCCGTGTGCAGGCAGCGATTGATCAGATCCACCATCGTGCCGGGATTTCCCGAGAGTTGGGCGTTCTCTTCGGTGTCGAACTCTTTCGACGTCGGATCGACGTCGGGCGAGAAGACATACTTCGTCGCGGTCTCGGGCGCGGGTTGAGCAGCGGCGAGCGCCTTGTCGGCGGCGTCGTTCACTTCGCGATCGACCTCGTCCTTGATCTTCTGTAGTCCGTCCTGATCGATGAAGCCCTCTTCGATCAACAGCGCTCCGAACCGCTTGACCGGATCGCGTTCGGCGTCGCCAGTGCGTTCTTCGTCGGGGCGATAAAGTTTTTCGTCGTCGGAAAGCGAGTGCGAGTACGGGCGAATCACCTTTGCGTGTACGAACGCCGGTCCCTGGCGGCGGCGGCAGTAATCGACAGCGCGGCGCATAGTTTCCAGCGACTCCAGCGGATCCGTGCCGTCGCAACGCTGAACGTAAAGTGACGGGAAGTTTTCGACGAGGCGGGAAACATCGCCGCCGGCCGTTTGCACTTCAACGGGGACGCTGATCGCGTAGCCGTTGTCTTCGAGGAGGAAAACAACGGGCAGCTTCAAATTCGACGCAGTATTGAGCGCTTCCCAGAACTCACCTTCGCTCGACGTTCCCTCGCCGAGTGAAACGTAGGTCACTTCATCTGCATGAAATCCCTTGACCCGCTCTTTCAGCTCCGGCACGAGCCCGAAACGATAACTCGCTTCGGCGCAGCCGACGGCTTGCAGCAACTGTGTCCCGGTCGGCGAAGACTGCGAAACGATGTTGAGTTTCTTGTGGCCCCAGTGCGACGGCATCTGGCGTCCGTGTGAGTTGGGATCGTCTTCGGCGCCGACCGCGGAGAGCAACTGTTCGAGCGGCGTCATGCCCAACTGCAAACAGAGCGCGCGGTCGCGATAGTACGGATAAAACCAGTCGTAGCCGGGTTTCAGCACGACGCCGGCGGCGACGAGCACCGCCTCATGGCCCGCGCCGCTGATCTGAAAGAAGATCCTGTTCTGTCCCTTGAGCTGGATCTCTTTGTCGTCGATCCGGCGCGATAGATACATCGTGCGATACATGTCGAGCAGCAACTTGCTGTCGGGCAGATCGCCGGCCTTCGACGTTTGCGGAGCGGTGGGAGTCGCGACGACGTGCGGTGTCGCCGGCTCTTCAAGTTGTGGCGCGGTCGAAGTGGTCGGGCTTGTCTTGGGGACCAACTTCAGTACTTTGGTATCAGTCTTCATAATTACTCGCCAGTGTCATGCGATACTCTTCGGCCATTCCGGGATGGCCGTGGCGTTCGGCTGTCTCGATTCCGCGTTGATAAGCCTCGCGCGCTTTATCTTTCCGGCCGGTTCGTTCGTACGCCGCGGCCAGCATGCCGAATGCGTTTCCTTCGTCGTCGGCGGCCTGGAGGTAACGATTCAAAGTGTCGATCAGATCGTCGTCGCGGCCGGCCTTTTCATATTCCTTCGCCAGCCCGAAAAGCACCGCCGTATTTGCGGGATCGGTCGTGAGCATCTGCTCGAATAATTCGATGCGCGAAGGGGTACTCATCATTTTCCTATGATCAATTTAGCGATTGTTTGCAACTGCATGTTCGACGTGCCTTCGTAGATCGCGCCGATCTTCGAATCGCGCCAGTACTTCTCGACGGGATAGTCTTTGACGTAACCGTAGCCGCCGTACAACTCGATCGCCTTCGAGCTCACGCGTTCAGCGACGCGCGACGAGTAAAGCTTTGCCATCGCCGCTTCTTTTACGAAATTGAGTCCGGCGTCTTTCATGCGCGCGGCGTTGTAGACCATCAAGCGCGCGGCTTCCAGTTCCGTGGCCATCTCCGCGAGTTGAAACTGAACGCCCTGAAACTGATTGATCGACTTGCCGAACTGTTGTCGCTCGGCTGTGTAAGCGAGTGCGCTTTCAAGGGCGCCGGCGGCGATGCCGATCATCTGCGCGCCGATGCCGATGCGTCCTTCGTTCAACGTTTCGATCGAGATCTTGTAACCCTTGCCTGCTTCGCCGAGGACGTTCTCTTTCGGCACCTGGCAGTCTTCGAGAATGAGCTCGACTGTCGATGACGCGCGAATGCCGAGTTTGTTCTCCTTCTTGCCGATTGAAAAACCGGGGAAGCTCTTCTCGACGATGAACGCCGTGATGCCGCGATATCCTGCTTCGGGATTTGCATTCGCGAACAGGACGAAGATGTCGGCTTCGATGCCGTTCGTGATCCAGAGTTTTCGACCGTTCAAAACGTAGTGATCGCCGTTGTCGACGGCGCGGGTTTGCATGGCGAACGCGTCCGAACCGGAGCTGGGTTCGCTCAAGGCGTAGGCGCCGACGCTCTCGCTCGCGAGGCGCGTCAGGTATTTTTGCTTCTGCTCGGGCGTACCCCAGCGGATGAACGCGTTGTTGACGAGCGTGTTCTGGACGTCCACGAAGACGCCGACTGAGGCGTCTACGCGGGAGAGCTCTTCGACGGCGAGGATCGCGGTGAAAAAGTTCGCGCCGGCGCCGCCGTAGTCTTCGGGCGTTTCGATTCCCATCAAGCCGAGATCGAAGCACTGTTTGATGATTGCGGGATCGAGTTTGGCGGCTTCGTCCATGTGTTCGACGCGCGGGCGCAGTTCGCCTTCGGCAAACTCACGCACGCTGGAGCGAAACATAGTCTCGTCTTCGGAGAGTGTGGTTAACGGGTTGGTTGCAACTTGCGCAATCACGGGTTGGGATTGACTCATGTGTCTCGTGCTCGATTTGTTTCAAAATTGAACGTAGCATCATAATCAAGCCAAAACGAAAAAGGCAAAAGCTAGTATAGAATCTGCGTTTTATCGCACCGCGGAATGAGTGTTGCTGGGGGTAGCGCTTGCGGTAGGTCAATAGGAAAAGGGATTTTTTAGAATTTCTTTCTCCATGTGTCTCCCGCTTGCGGGAGACTCATAAAAAGGGATTTTTAGAAATCTCTTTCACCATGTGTTTCGCGCTTGTGGGAGGCTCATAAAAAAAGGAATTTTTAAAATTTCTTTCACCATGTGTTTCGCGCTTGTGGGAGGCTCATAAAAAAAGGATTTTTTAGAATTTCTTTGACCATGTGACCCCGCTTGCGGGACGTGAGTAGAAAAGGATTCTCCGGCCAGAGTCTGGAATGCCATCGGAAGAACAGCAGGTGGAGGCGCGAAGCCGAAGCAGGAGATTCGCGCCACTTGGGATTATTTTCGGTCTGCTCGGACTGTTGCTCTTCGTCTATTTTGTGACCACCGCCGGCATCGGCGAGATCATCGGCGGTATTCAACGACTCGGCGCCGGCTTCCTGCTCATCATCTGCATCTCGAGTCTGCGTTACATCGCCCGCAGCCTCGCTTGGACGCGTTGCGTCGAAGCCCCGCACCGGCTGCCGTTTCGCGACGCCTTCGCAGCGCGCATCATGGGCGACGCACTCGGTAACATCATTCCATTCGTCAGCGTCGCCGTCAGCGAACCCTCGAAAGCGGTCTTCGTGAAAGACCGCGTACCGTTGATGGTCGGACTATCCGCGCTCGCCATTGAAAACATTTTCTACGCGCTCTCGGTCACGATCTTTATCTTCTGCGGCACAGCGACGCTGCTGCTGAGCTTCTCGCTCCCGAAGCCATTACGATACGCGAGCATCGGCGCGTTGATCGTAACAGCCGTCGTCGTGTTGCTCGGATACTTGCTGATCCGCCGCGAAGTGAGATTTCTGAGCGGCGCGCTCGGACGCATCAACCGCCGCGGAATCGCCCCGAAGTTGATGTCGAAAGTGATCCCGCGGGCGCAGGTGCTCGAAGAGCGCGTCTACGGTTTTTATCAACGAAACCAGGGCCGGTTTCTTTCCATCTTCGCACTCGATCTTTGTTTTCATCTCGCAGGCGTAATCGAGGTCTACACGACGCTTTCGTTTATCAGTCCGGTCGCACCGTCGCTGACGCAGGCGTTTATCCTCGAATCAGTGAACCGAATAATAAACGTGGCGTTCAAGTTTGTTCCGTTGCGTGCCGGCGTTGACGAAGGCGGGACGGGTCAGGTTTCGAAGGTGCTGGGATTTGCGCGAGGAATCGGCGAGACGCTGGCGATCGTTCGCAAGGGGCGCGACATCTTCTGGAGCAGCGTTGGCGTAATTCTGATCTGGAAACGCGGATTGTCGCTGCGCAACTTGTCAGAAGAGACTGCCGCGGATCTATCGCAGCCCGTCGCCGCGAGCGAATGAATTACTCGTATGCGAGAGCGTTCACGGGATCGAGGTTCGACGCGCGCCATGCCGGATAGAGCGCGCCCACTACGCCGCCGATTAATCCAATAGCCGCCGCAACCAGCGCCCACCGCCAACTGTATTCAAAAACAAGCCCGTACGTTCGGTGAATGAGGTAACCGGCGATCATCGAAACGATGAACCCCGCGATCAGCCCGATGACGCTGATCAGAATCGCTTCCTTCTCGATGATCCCAACGATGTAGCCTCGCGACGCGCCCATCGCTTTCAGTATCCCGATCTCGCGCGTGCGTTCGGTGATCGTCGTGTACATCGCCAGCATCACCACCAACGCGCTGACCACCGCCGCCAATCCCACCAACACACGCAGGAACACGCCCAGATACGGAATGCTGTTCTCAAAACTGGTGAAGACGTCACGCGTAGGCTGAATCGTATTCCCCGGCAACTCGCGATTTATCCGGGCCGCCACTTCCTCGAGTTGGTTCGGATCGCGCAGTTTTACAAACAGCAGCGTGGCCTTTCCCGGCACCTCGAGCGCTTGTTGCATCGCTTCGAGCGACATCTTCACTCGCGCGCCCGACTCAGGTGAGTAGATGCCGACGACTCGGTAGTCGTCATTGCCGAGCGGCTTGAGCGTATCGCCAACGCTGAGATTGTTGTTGCGCGCCTTCGTTTGGTCGATGACCACTTCCTTCGGTCCTTCCGGACCGCGTCCCGAAACGATGTTGATCCCGTTCATGCGCGCGTAACCGTTCCAGTCGACGCCGTCGATCTGTTCGAGCCCGACGCCGCGGGAGCCCTGAAAAATGTGGCGAATCAAGGGCAGCGCTTCTTCGACGCCTTCGATTGCCTTTACGCGGTCGACGTATCTCGTATCGAGATTTGCGGTCGTGGAAGTTATGTCGACGGCGCCCGGCCGCATAAAAATAAGCTCAGAGCGGACGTTGCTGGCGCGGCGTTGCAAGTCGTTCGACATGCCGCGGGCGAGCCCGGTGAAGAGCATCACGAGACTGACACCGAGCGCGATTCCGGCCACGCTGACGAGCGTCCGAATGGGTCGTTGGCGAATATTGGAGGTAACTAAATTATCCATCTGTCAAATTCATGTTGGACTACTACCATAAGCTATTTTGGTCTAAGCTAACAACGAGTCAGGGCACGGATGTTGATAAGGAAGTAGACGTGGCTCGCCATCTCAAATTCAGTACTTCGGCGCCGCTGGTCAACGTACACGGCCAGCAAAACTGGAAGATCGAGCGTTTAAGCCTCGTCGGGAGTTTGGAATGGTCGGTCATCGCGAGTCTCGTCATCCTGGTCATCCTCGGGTTCGGTTTGCGCGTCAATCAACTCGGCGCCAGCGGCTTCGCTGAAGACGAGATGAACAAATTGAATGCCGTGCGCGCATACCAGCGCGGCGACTTCACCGCCAACGGCGAGCATCCGATGGTCATGAAGGTCCTGATGTGGGGTTCTTTGAGCGCCTTCTCCACGAGCGACGAAGTCGCGCTGCGGCTGCCGAATGTATTAATTGGTGCTTTGACGGTGATTCCGCTGTTTCTTCTCACGGCCGCTTTCTTCGATCGATGGACCGCGCTGCTGGCTGCCGCGTTCTGGGCGACAGGCATCAACGCCATCACTCACAACCGCATCGGCAAAGAAGACTCGCTGCTCGTGTTCTTCATGTTGTTCGCGTTCTTCTTCTTCGTTCGCGCGAAACAGCTTTCGCCGGAGGATAAACAAGGCCGAGCGCGTCGTTACGCTGCGAGCGCGGTTTCGTTCGGGTTGATGATCGCGTCCAAATACTTTCCACACTATCTCGGCCTGAACATGCTTTTCCATCACAAGTTTCACGTCAGAAAAGCCGTGGCAGGCGAGCCGAGCGGCAACACGCCGGGATGGTTCTTTCTCACGATCATCGGTGTGTTTCTGCTGGCGAACCCGGCGGTGTTGATTCCGGAAGTTTGGCAATACCTGAACGCCTACATGGGCGAACGGCTGTTGACGCACTCGGGTTATCTCTTCGCCGGCGAGCTCTACAAGAACAACATGTCGAGCTCGCCATTCTGGGGAACTCCCGTCTACTTCTACCTGTTGTTTCTCGCGATCAAGGTGCCGTTGATAATCGTCGCCGCGTTTGTCGCCGGGTTGATAGCGGCAGCAACACGCCCGCGTCACATGGGCCATGCGTTTCTGCTGTTCATGTTTCTGTTTTGGATCGTTCCGTACTCGCTGATCGGCGGCAAGTGGTTGCGGTACACGCTTTCGTTGATGCCGTTTGTTTACATGCTGGCGGCGGTTGGCGTGATGGCAGTCATCCGGTTTGTTTCAAAACACGGATCGAAACGCGTTTCGTTGGCTGTTCCTGTCGCGGCTGCGCTGGTGTTTGTCGTCTTGCCGGCGTGGACGGCTTTTGCGAATGGCCCACACTACGCGCTGTACACGAACGCGCTCGCGCCCGGCAAAGCCGGATACTTCTTTCCGCACGACGAGTTTTACGACGACGGTCTGCGCGAAGGGATCAGGCTCGTTTGTGAATCAGCGCCGAACGGCGCGACGATGGCGCATGAAACTCCAGGCGTCGCAGGTTATTATTTGACGTCGTTTGGACGTCAGGATCTGAAATCGGAGACGATCTCGTCGCGCGAGTTTGACGTCCGTTCCGCCGGCGGACCTGTTTACGTTATCGTACAGCGCGGCCGCACCTATTTTGAAAATCGAGACGAGTTGGAGTACGTACGCGCCAACTTCCAGCGCATTCATGAGGTGAAGATCAACGGCGCCACGGCAGTCGAAGTGTTTGTGAATCAGCCACAATGAACAATCGAAAATTTTCACCGATAGTCCAGTCGCTAATCATTCTCTGCATTCTGTTGACGCTCGTTTTAGTCGCGCACAGCTTCGCGCCCGAACGAGTGCAGATCACGATTCTCGGCACGACGGATCTGCACGGCAACATCAACCCGATCGACTATTACACGAACAAGCCCGATAACCGCGGCCTCGCCAAGGTTGCGACGCTCATCAATCGCATCCGCAAAGAGCAGCCGAACGTCCTGCTCGTCGACTCCGGCGACACGATTCAAGGCTCACCGCTCGCTTCGTTCCACAGCCGCAAAAACAACGTGCGCACCGACCCGATGATGCTGGTGATGAATTCGCTCAACTACGACGCGATGGCCGTCGGCAACCACGAGTACAACTTCGGTCTGAAAGTGCTCGAGAAGGCTCGCGGCGAAGCGAAGTTTCCCTGGCTCTCGGCGAACACCTACGACAAAGCGACGCAGAAACCGCATTACAAACCGTACGTCGTCAAGGACGTGGCGGGCGTGAAGATCGGGATCATCGGCCTGACAACTCCCGGAGTTCCGAACTGGGACAATCCGCCGAACTACGCGGGCCTCGAGTTTCACGAGCCAGTGCCCGAAGCGCGCAAGTGGGTCGCTGAGCTGCGCACGAAAGAGAAGGCCGACGTCGTCGTGATCGCGATGCACATGGGCGTCGGCGAAGACCTGCGCACCGGCGAACCGAATCCCGGACAGGTGCCGCACGAAAACGAAGCCGTCACGATCGCGAAAGAGGTTCCGGGCGTAGACGTCATCTTCATGGGCCATACGCATCGCGACGTGCCGTCGCTTTACGTCAACGGCGTGTTGCTGACGCAGGCGAACCATTGGGGACGCCATCTCGCGCGCGCCGATCTGTATCTTCAGAAAGATCCGAACGGCTGGCGTGTGTATGCAAAATCGGCGCGCACGATTCCGGCGGACGATCGCGTCGAACCCGATCCGCAAGTCGTGAAACTGGCCGAGCCTTACGATCGACAGACGCAGGAGTGGCTCGAACGCGTCATCGCGCAGTCGCCCGAAGAGCTCACCGCCGAGGACGCGCGCTTTCGCGACACCGCGATCCTCGACCTGATCCAGAAAGTGCAGCTCGACGCGGGCAAGGCGGACGTCTCGATGGTGGCGAGCTTCAACCAGCAGGCGCGGATCGATAAAGGGCCGGTGACGGTGCGCGACATCACGGAGCTTTACGTTTACGAAAACACGCTTGCCGTCCTGGAAGTGACAGGTCAGCAACTGAAAGACGCGCTGGAGCACTCGGCGAAGTATTACAAGCCGTACGAGCCAGGCAAGTCGCTGCGCGAACTGATCGACGAGAAGATTCCTGCTTACAATTTCGACGTCGCCGAGGGCGTCACCTATCGCATCGACGTCACGAAGCCGATCGGCGATCGTATTCGAAACCTTCGCTTCAAAGGGCAGCCGCTATCGCCCACGCAAAAGCTTCGACTCGCGACGAACAACTATCGCGTCAATGGCGGCGGCGGGTACACGATGTACAAGGACGCCCCAGTTGTTTATCGGTCGAGTGAGGAGATTCGCGAGTTGATCATCGACTGGCTCGAACGTCACAAGACGGTGCCGGCGACACCTACCAACAACTGGCTCATCGTCTCGGAAACAAATACTGCGGTGAAGCACCACAAATAAAATAAACAAAGCGGCAAGGGCGGAGGATTTGGGCTTGCCGCTTTGTTTTCTAGTGGGCGGGGGTGAGAAAATTTACGAGGTTTTTATCATTCGCAACCCACAGCCGGTTGCTCATGATCCCCGCCCTTCCCCTTAAGTTTTACCCCTTGTTCCGTTGTCTACTCTTAACGCGTGAACCTCGCGAAATTTCCCTCAAATATTTTTTACAGTGTAGAATCTCCAGCCAGCGGACCCTTGAAGCCTCGCCCGCTTCACCACAGCACTCGCTCGACGGAAAGAGATTAATAAATGACGAGTCGTTCGTCAGACGCCATCACTCAACTACTCAAGAGGTGGAACGAGGGTGATGAGAAGGCGCTGAACCAGTTAATGCCGCTGGTCTACGACGAACTCCACCGCATCGCGCAGAATTACTTGCGACGCGAGCGGCGCCAACACACTCTGCAACCCACCGCGCTGGTGAACGAGTTGTTCCTGAAGTTTTTCGATCAGCACAGCATGAGCTGGCAGAACCGGGCGCAGTTTTTCGGCGTCGCGGCACAAATCATGCGGCGCATTCTGGTGGACCACGCACGCGCGCACTACTCTTCCAAACGAGGCGGCGATCGTCTCCTGGTCTCGTTGGCGAACGTCCCGGTTTTTGGCGGTCAGCCCGATGCCGACCTGCTCGCCCTGCACAACGTTTTGAATCGCCTCGAGGAACTCGATCCGACCCAGGCGCGCATCGTCGAGCTCCGCTTTTTCGGCGGGTTGACGATCAAGGAGACAGCGGAGGTGATGCAGATTTCGCACGCGACGATCGAACGGGAATGGCGTACAGCTAAGGCCTATTTAAAGCGGGAACTTACGAAGGTCGTCAATTCTGTTTGAGGGATTTCGGCCGTGAATCTCGCGTTTATAGTCAGTGCTGTTGCAAGAGTTAAAATCCTCTCAAGAATGACATGTACACGCAGGACAGATGGCAGCGTATAAAAGAGATCTTCCAATCCGCTCAGGAACGCACGCCTGCCGAGCGTTTTGACTTTCTCAACGAAGTTTGCGGTGACGACCAGTCAATCCGCGAAGAGGTCGAAGCTTTACTCACCGCCGACGCCAGCAACGAAGACTTTCTCAGCGCTCCCGCGTACGAATTTGCCGCCGGCATGCTCGCCGATGAAGCGGCGGAATTTTCAGCCGGTCAAAAGGTCGACCGGTACGAGATACTCTGCCCGTTGGGCTCCGGCGGCATGGGCCAAATCTATCTCGCGCACGACGAGCAGCTCGGCCGCAAGATTGCCCTCAAACTGATCGCCCGCGAATTTGCCACGGATCCTCGGCGCGTGCTTCGTTTCGAACAGGAAGCCCGCGCTGCCTCGGCGCTCAACCATCCAAACGTCTGCGTGATTCACGACGTTGGAGTGACTGAGAACAAACGTCACTTCATCGCGATGGAACATATCCAGGGAGTCACGCTGCGCGACAAACTCGCGCATGAAGTCATTAC
>DASRIM010000324.1:0-50959 GCA_035649995.1 Pyrinomonadaceae bacterium
AACGATGGACCACAGGGACCGCACGAAGACGCGATCGGCTACCACGGTTTCTACTATCACTTCCTCGACATGAAGACCGGCCGCCGCTTTGGAAACTCGGAAATCTCGACGATCGATACCACGTACCTGATCGCCGGAGCGTTGACCGCTGCCGCCTACTTCAACCGCGACACGAAGGATGAACGCGAGCTGCGCGCGCTGGCGCATTCGCTGTACGACCGCGCCGACTGGCAGTGGGCGCAAAACAAAGCATTGACAGTTACACACGGCTGGAAGCCGAAGACGGGATTCATCAGGTACCGCTGGACCGGTTACAGCGAAGCGCTGATCCTCTACATCCTCGGCCTCGCCTCGCGGACTTATCCGCTTCCGGAAGAGAGTTATCGCGCATGGACCAGGAGTTACCAGTGGAAGAAGATCTACGGTCACGAGTTTCTGTACGCGGGACCGCTCTTCATTCATCACCTCTCGCACATGTGGATCGACTTTCGCGGCATCCAGGACGACTACATGCGCGCGAAGGCGCTCAACTATTTCGAGAACAGCCGGCGCGCCGTTTACGTCCAACAGGAGTACGCAATGCGGAACCCGAAGAAGTTTGACGGCTACGGCCGGTTTTCGTGGGGCATCACTGCGAGCGATGGTCCAGGACCGGCGATTCGCCGCTTCAACGGGCGGCGTGTCCGTTTTCACGCTTACCTGGCGCGCGCTGTGCCGTATGGTCCTGACGACGGAACGTTATCGCCGTGGGCCGTCGCCGGGTCGCTGCCGTTTGCGCCTGAAGTCGTGCTGCCGTCACTCAGCCGCATCAACCTCGACTTCCCGGACATCACGAGCAAGTACGGGTTCAAGTGCAGTTACAACCCGACTTTCAGGTCAGGCAATCGGAAAGGCTGGGTCTCGCAAGGTTACTACGGCCTCGATCAAGGCCCGATCGTGATGATGATCGAAAACTATCGCTCCGGCTTGATCTGGCGCATGATGCGGCGCTGTCCGTTCATCGTCGACGGTCTCCGCCGCGCCGGGTTCAGCGGCGGCTGGTTAGGTTGAGATGTTATACGCTCGCCCTTAACGTCGATCCTCGTTCTGCTCGCCATCTTTACAAACTTTTTATGTAACCTTTACGCCCTTTTTACGGCGCGCGACGTAGATTCTAATCATGAGTGAAGAATTGAAACGCAGCCGTGCCGCGTGGGAGCCGGTTGCTGCGCTCGCTTGTTTCGTCGGATCGTTTCTCTCCCTCGCTGCGGGTTTCGTGCTTACAACTCGCGCAATTCTTGACGCGCAACTTCATCCGCTGTTGCACGGAATCGGGATCGCGCTGCTGATTGTCGGAATACCGCTTCTCATTCTTGGCGGGCACTTCATGGATTTGCGAGAACACGGATCTCATTGAATGGCGACGGCAATCAAGCGGTTACTTGTCGGCAGAGCATTACGAACAGAGCAGGCGGCGCACGAGAGGCTTACAAAGAAGACGGCGCTGGCGGTTTTCTCCTCTGACGCACTCTCGTCAACAGCATATGCGACCGAAGAGATCCTGCTCGTCCTGGCCGTGGCCGCGGCCGCGACTGCGGGTGGATCGTTCAGTTACGTCGTTCCAGTTTCGATCGGCATCGCCGTACTGCTCGCGATCGTAGCGACCAGTTATCGGCAGACGATTCACGCCTATCCTTCCGGCGGCGGGGCTTACATTGTTGCGAAAGAGAACCTCGGAACGTCGCCGGGGCTCGTTGCCGCCGCGGCACTGCTGGTCGATTACGTGTTGACGGTTTCCGTGTCGACAGCGGCGGGTGTTGCGGCGATCACCTCGGCAGTTCAGGGAACCCGCTATGCGTGGTTGAACGATCACGCTGTGCTGTTGTGTCTGATCTTCATCGCGTTCATCGCGATCGCGAACCTGCGCGGCGTGCGTGAATCGGGAGCGCTGTTCGCCGCGCCCACGTACGCTTTCGTCGTCAGTTTTCTTTTGATGATCGGCTTCGGCCTGTTTCACTATTTCATTTATGGCGGCGCCGCGCCGATCCCCACCGAAGAAGAACTGAAGACGGCCGAAGGTTACAGTCTGCAACCGTTAACCCTGTTTCTGTTACTGGGCGCGTTCTCGAACGGCTGCGCCGCGTTAACGGGAATTGAAGCAATCTCCAATGGCGTGCAGGCGTTCAAGAAGCCCGAGGCGCGCAACGCCGCCACGACCCTGATCTGGATGGCGGTTTTATTGACCACGATGTTTCTGGGAACGAGCGTGATGGCCTATCTCTACCACGTTCATCCGAAACAGAACGAAACCGTGATTTCGCAGTTTGCGCGAATAATGTTCACGGGATCGTTTGGATGGTTTTACTACGTCGTGCAAGCCACGACGGCGGCGATCCTCGTTCTCGCCGCGAACACAGCGTTTGCCGATTTTCCGCGACTCTCGAGTTTGTTGGCCCGCGATCGGTTTCTGCCACGCCAGTTTTCGAATCGCGGGGATCGACTCGTTTTTTCCAACGGCATTGTCATACTCGCGATCTTCTCCAGCTTGCTGGTGATCGTGTTCGCCGGCGACACGTCGCGGTTGATTCCGCTTTACGCTGTTGGTGTTTTTCTTTCGTTTACGTTGTCTCAGTCGGGCATGGTAGTGCGTTGGTTCAGGGAAGGCCGCAACAAGCCGCTGATCATAAATGCCGTGGGCGCGCTCGCGACGTTCGTTGTCCTCTGCGTTTTCATTGCCACGAAGTTCATTCACGGCGCGTGGATCGTCGTAGTCGTTGTTCCGCTCCTGGTCCTGTTCTTCAAGGCGATAAATAACCACTACGTCATGGTGGCGAAGCAGCTATCAACAGAGGGGCTGGAAAAACTGAAGCCGATCAAGCACACGGTGATCGTTCCGATCTCCGGGATTCATCGTGGCGTCGTGTCGGCGTTGGAGTATGCGCGGTCAATCGCGTCGGACAGAGTGCAGGCTGTTTATGTCGATTTCGAGGAAGAGGCGGCGGCGAAGTTGAAAGAGAAATGGGAACGTTGGGGCGCCGGTGTTCAGTTGGTCGTGCTTCGGTCACCGTACCGCGAATTGACGCGGCCGCTGTTGCGACACATCAATCGCATCGTGCGTGAGAACAACAACGACGTCATCACGGTCGTGTTGCCGGAGTTCATTCCCGCGAAGTGGTGGCAGCACATGCTTCACAACCAGAGCTCGTTGCTGCTCAAGGGCTCGTTGTTGTTCAAGAAAGGCGTGATCGTCACGAGTGTCCCGTACCATCTTGAAGAATAACCGCGCCTACTTCGCCGGCGGGTATTTCTTCATCAACTTGTCGATGGTTTTTCTGAGACGGCCTTCGACCTTTTTGGCGTCTTTCTGCATGTCGCCGCTGGGTTCGTACTTGAGTGTGTCGCTGGCGAGGCCGTGCCATACGATTGACTTGGAAGCGGGGCTCTCCATGTCGATAACAAGGCTTCCCTTGCGAACGTCAAAAGGCAGACCGGCTCCAGTCGGGATTCCGGTTTGAATGTCGCTGCCGGTGTTTCCTCGCGATTGTTGCGCGACCTGGATGTCGTACTCGATTGCCACCGCCACGCTGACCAACAAGTCGCCGCCATTGTTCACTTTCGTCAGTCCTTTTGCTGCGAGTGACTGTTCGACGCCGTCGATGATTATTTGGTTGATTAGCGGGTTGGTGGGTGGCGCTCCACGAGTCCACGAGTAAGTCTTGAACTTGCTGAAGTCGGCACTCTTGTCGTAGTCAACCCGGATCTTCTGCGCGACCGCCGGTGTGGTAAAAACGAAAAGTGTTAGTAATAGGAGTAGGTATTTCATAGTGCCTTTCTAGAATGCTTCCGACACGCCGAGATAAAGCCCGCGGCTGCCGATGCCCCACGCATAATCCACGCGCAAGTTGATGTGGTTTTCTTTCGTCAAGCGGAAACGCAAACCGACTCCGCCGCCCGGCTTCAACGCATCGGTCCGCAGATTGGACCACCTTCGCGCCACTTCACCCGCGCCAAAGAACGCGACCGCGCCCAGGCGCTTTTTCAACTCGAGTCTGTACTCAGCCTGGCTGGCAATCATCACGCGATCGATATACTGCCCGACTTCGTAACCACGAAGGTCCTTGCTCATTCCAAGCATGCAGAGATCGTAGAAGGGAACACTCCCGGTGGTGTAACAACCCGACACGTGCGCAGCCAGCACCTGACGCGGCCCGATGCTGTAGTACTTGTTGTAGAAAGCCTGGTAAGTTTCGTAAACGCGGCGTCCGGCAACTGCGCGGCCGTGGAAGCTTGTTTGTAAGCGAAACTGCGATCCGCCGCGTGGGTAGAAAGAATCGCTGCGCGAGTCGTACTCCAGCGTTGGTCCAAGGCCGGCAGTCCTCAACTCCAGATCGATCTGCGGTATTTGCGGCCGGCCGGGAAACAGGCCTGGTCCGGAAGTGACATTGGTGCGGTCGACGTTTACCGTCGATCGCATCACGTAGTAACGAACGCCGGCGAACCAGTGGCGGCCAAACACTCTCATCGACGCGTCGATGAGAAAGCCCTTGCCCGTAACTTCGATGGGAATCGAAACGCCGAGGTCGCCGGCATCGGCGCCGATACCGAAAAAGTTGTAATGAATGTTTGCGCGGCCGCCGACCAGCAACAAGCGATACTTGTTTTGTTTGAGCACGAACTTTTGCGCAATCACTCCGCCGCGGCTTCCGTTGCTCGTGCGAAAAGCGCCGATGCCGGTCATTGAGGGCGGCGACCGGACATCGGCGTCTTTGTCGAGGTGATAGAGATAGCCGGCGCCGAGCGCGAGGCCGTTTCCAAGAGTGGGATTGATGACCGGAATCGGCGCGATAACAAACTCGCCGCGCTTCGGTTTGGCTTTCGATCCGGTATCGACGTCTCCCGAGCCGCCGCGATCGTCCATCGTCGGCACCGCTCCCCACAACCACGGCAGCGAACCTTTCGACTGGCCAGTGAACTCGCGAAACTCGGACAACTGCTTTTCGTCAAGAATGCGATCGAGTTGTGCCTCGGTGTCTTCGTTGATGATCTCGAGTGCTTTGCTGAACGATGCCGACCCTTTCGATTGGTCCTTGCGGTAGTTGCGGACGAGCGTGACTTTCTGGTCGAAATCCTGGTCCAGCACTGGACGCGTCTGGCTAGCCTGGTCCTTCGTGAGCTTGAGTCGCCGTGAGATCTCGTTGATCTGTTGTTCGCGCAGTCGAGCCAGCGCTTCGTTTTCCAAGTCGGCGTGCAGCTCGGGAACGAGCTGAAGTTGATCGGCGTTCAAGATACGCCGCAATCCGTTTTCGAAGTTCTGCCGGCTGTCGCGGAGCTCTCGCCACAACGACTCGCCGCCGCCCGCCGGGCTACGTAGTTTGCGCAGCGTCTGGAGTCGCTTCTCCAGCAGCGGCCGCAGTTGTTGTGTTTGTTTATCAGTAAGGTTTAGACGTGCCTTCACAACAGCAAGCGCGTTATCCGTTTGCAGATCGGCCTGCGCCAGAACGAACTGGCAAAAGCTTAAATACACACACACGATTAGCAGTGCCGCCCGAATGTTCATTTTGCCCCCTGCTCGTCCCCGGGCCTGATGATGCAACGAAAACCGAGGTGACAGGTCGAGGTGTCGACTGCCTGGGCCATGCGCGCGGCGGGACGGTATCGCTGGCAATAGTTTGGCGCGCAAAGATAGGAGCCGCCTTTCATCACGCGCCGCGGAATCTTGGCGTCGGGCGTGCGCGGGTCGTAGCTATTCTCGGGACGGCCGCCGCGAGGGTTGAAACTGGCGCAGCAGGTCTGTTCGATCTCACTGTGTTGCTGGTACCAGTCGGTGGTCCATTCCCAGACGTTGCCGGCCATGTCGTAAAGTCCGTAGCCGTTCGGCGGGAAGGATCCGACTGGCGCGGTCCATTCATAGCCGTCGGTAAGGAGGTTTTCGTTAGGGAAATCGCCCTGCCAGGTGTTGGCCATCACGCGGCCGTCCGGCTCGAACTCATTGCCCCAGGCGAACACCGCTCCGTCCAAACCTCCACGCGCGGCAAACTCCCATTCAGCTTCAGTCGGCAACTGCTTGCCCGCCCACGTTGCGTAGGCGCGGGCGTCTTCGTAGGCGATGTGGACGACGGGATGTTTGGCGAGGCCTTTTAAAGTGGAGTCTGGTCCAAGCGGATGACGCCAATTGGCGCCCCTCACGTACGTCCACCATTGATAGTGATCGCTCAGGTCGACTCTGTGTCGCGGACGGCGAAACACGACCGACGCCGGCACGAGCATTTCCGGTTTCGCGCCCGGATAATCCTCGGGGTTCGGCGACCGCTCAGCGGAGGTCACATAATCCGTGTCTTCGACGAAGTGCGAAAACAGCGCGTTGGTGATCGTGTATTGGTCCATCCAGAAACCGTCAACCGTGACCTGATGCGCAGGTGCTTCTTCCGGATAGTGATCGTTCGAGCCCATCATGAAGGTCCCGCCGGGAATCCAAACCATATCTTTGGCAGGCGGTTTCCTGCTCATAACAAAACTCCTCTGGGCGACTGTGTGTGTTGACCAGTTCATTGCGCCGCAGAAGTCGATTGTTTCTCAGCCACGAATTCCACAGTTACTTTGCTGCGGGCGGTGCTTTTCACCTCGAAATTGAGGCGGTCGATGGATTTGCCGTCGGATCGCAGGAATAGTTTGCCGCTTCCTTTCGCGTTGCCGCTCACGACGCCGCCTGTGATCTTGAGCGATATGCCCTTGGTTGGATCAGACGGTGCGGTCCAACGGCCAGTCGCAAATAACTGCATGTCAGTAATCACCACGATCTCGGCTTCGCCGCCCTCCTTCAAAGTGACGACGATGGAGCTGATGGCCCGTTTATTTGGGGCTGCTTGAGGGTCGGAAACCGTGATGGTTCCCTGGCCTTTCGCCGTCGCCGTCAAAGACGTGAATTTTTGTGACTGGGTCGCGGTTCCTGCCGGCGCGCAAGTAAGTAGAACGAAAAAAGCGACGATGAGTATCTGCGCGAGCCTGGTTTTCATCTTGGAGCGTTCCTTTCTAGACCGAATGTTTCAAACATCACGAACGGAAGGAGAGGTGAACTGCTCACCGGCGAATGCCTTGTCGATCGCTTCGGGCAGATCGGTCGTCATTTGCTGTTTGAGCACGTAGCCGAGGGCGCCGGCATCATGCGCTGCCCTGACGAAGTCGGCGTCGTTATAGACGGTCAGGAAAACGATCTTTGACGGACAGTCCATCTTCTTCAAAATGCTCGCCGCCTCGATGCCGGTGATTACCGGCAGCGAGAGATCGACAACCAGAACGTCGGGTTCCGTCGTGTGTACCGCCTCCAGCAACGCGCGGCCGTCGTTCACAGTGCCGACCACGTCGTAATTCTTCGACAACAGACGAACGACGCTCGATCGCACCGCGGCGTGGTCTTCAGCCACCAATACACGAAGCTTTTTCAATGTATTCCTCGGATCGCGCCGCAAAACAGTGACGCCGGCATACCGAGATCTCCTCGGTTGCCATGCTAGTGAGGAATCGCTCTTGTGGACACTGGCAGAATTTACAGTTTCCGGAACTTATCGATTGCAGCTTCGCGTCCCGGTCTCAGTTGGTTAAGGGAATTCGCGCCTCGATCTGGGTGCCGCGGTTCGGCCGCGACCGCACGATGAGCTTGCCGTTAGCGAGCCGCAGGCGTTCCTCCATGCTGATCAGACCGAGCCTTCCTTTCAGCTTCGCGACTTCCAGACTGAACCCCTTGCCCGAATCCGTCACCAGGAGATAAAGCACGTGTTTGCGGCATTTGACCTGCACTCGCGCCGTCAAGGCGCCTGAGTGTTTGATCGCATTGCTCAGCGCTTCCTGAATCACGCGATACGCGCACAGTGCCAGATCTTTGTCGAGCCGGCCAAGACTCTCGTCGCCAACAAACTCGATCTGCAAACCGCGCCGCCCCGACAACTCGCGGCACAAACTCTTCACCGCGGGAAGTAAACCGAGATGGTCCAGCTTCGACGGGTGCAGCCGGTGCGAAAGCCCGTGAACGTCGGCGGACGCGTCCTGGAGTCTTACCGACAACGCGTTCAACTGTTGCGAAAGGCCGAGATCCCGATGACTTTGACTGAACTCCTCGAGATCCACGCACAGCAGCGCGAGTTTTTGATTGAGACCGTCGTGCAGTTCGCGCGCGATACGGTTGCGCTCCTCTTCCTGCGCGCGAATCAAGTGCGCGCTCACGTTTCTGAGCTGTTCTTCGAAGCGCTTGCGTTCCGTGATGTCGTCGGAGATCACGAGGATACAAGGCTCGCCGTCGACGTCGATCAGGTCTGCCGACGAAAGCCAGATCAGCGTTTGGCCCTGAGCACCGCGCAAGGCAGTCTCAAAGTGCCGGACGCGTCCGTCCTTTTTGAGCCTCGTAATGAGCTCGGCACGCTGCGCACTGTTCTTCCAGATCCCCAACTCCAGCGAGGTGTGGCCGATGACCTGATCGCGCAAGTATCCGAGCCGCGTCAGGAAAGTGGGATTGGCTTCGAGATAACGGCCTTCGGCAAGGGTCGTGATGCTCATCGGTTGATCGCGATTGTTGAAGACTTGGAAAAACAGTCGCTCCGAGTCGTGCCAATCAGGGTGATGCGCGAGGTCCATTCGCGGTTCCCACGCAGCGCGCGCCGTGGTGGCGCGTTTGGGCAGGGGTGACAAGTCCATTTTTACGACGGTGTTGTCTCTTGGGGAACTCATACGGGTCACCTTGTTTCTTGAAAGTTTCGCGCCTTGATTGCTGCCACTGAACGAGAGCCCTCGAGGTGATCGAGGACCTGATATTCAACCGTTTCGGGTTTCTGTAACAGGCTCATCGCGCCGATGAGGATCGCAAACTCGTCGGAACGAAAGTGCTTCTCCAGGTCGGACCTGGTGTCCCACTCCTGAATGACAATAACTTCTTCGTCGTTATCGAGTTCACGATAGATCCGGCAGCTCTTGCATCCGAGTTCGCACTCCGTCGGGTTAAGCAGCGAGCGAAACGTTTGCAAGATCTCTCTCCGGTTGTCCGGCGTTGTTTGGAGTCTGATAGTCGTCACGATCATTTTGCACGTAACTCCGGGATGACTCGGTTGTAGTAAGGGGGATTCCTTTGTCTATGTGAATGTCTCAGCAAACCTCAGGCCACGCGGATCGCCCATGTTTATTGGAGTCTGGAAATGCGCGACCGTGGAATACCGTGGCCCGCGATATTTCGCGGACGGGTTTTCCGTTGCTGTCGGAAGAAATACGGAGGAGGCGTTACTGGTTTAGCTTGAAGACGCGGCCGTGGCGTTGGGCTTGGGCCGTTTGATTCCGAGTTTGATCATTCGGCTTCGCAGCGTGCTGGAGTTGATCCCGAGAGTTTCGGCGGCGCCTTTTACGCCTTCGATTCGCCAGTCGCAGGAGTTCAAGGTGCTGATGATATGGTGGCGTTCGACGTCCTCGAGCTTTGTAAGTTTCTCATTGCCGTTCGCATTGCCGTTAGCGCGTCGCTCGGGCGGCGTTGCGTCGAGCTTGTCCGCGAGTTGCAGCACGGTGCCGTTGCTATTGATCAACGCGCGCTCGACCACGTTGGCGAGCTCACGCACGTTGCCGGGCCAGTAGTAGTTTTCCAACGTCTGCATTGTTTGCGGCGACACAATCTTCACGATGCGGCCGAGCTTACGGTTGGAACGATTGACGAAGAAATTGACCAGCGGCGTAACGTCCGACTTGCGATGCCTCAGCGGTGGAACGGTGATCGGAAAGACGTTCAGGCGATACCACAGGTCCTCGCGAAAGAGCCCGTTCTGAACTTCCATTTTCAGGTTTCGATTAGTCGCCGCGATGATGCGCACGTCGACTTTACGCGTTTGCGAGCTGCCGAGCCGTTCAAACTCGCCCTCTTGAAGGACGCGCAACAGTTTCGCCTGCAACTCCAGTGGCAGCTCTCCGATTTCGTCGAGAAACAGCGTGGCGCCGTCGGCGAGCTCGAAACGTCCTATCTTTCTCCCTTGCGCGCCGGTGAAGGCGCCCTTCTCGTGGCCGAAGAGCTCGCTCTCGATCAGGTTCGCGGGCAGTGCGGCGCAATTCATCTTCACGAGCGGCCGATTTTTTCTGGTGCTGGAGCTGTGAATCGCCTGCGCCACCAGCTCCTTCCCCGTTCCCGTTTCGCCTTGAATCAGCACGCTCGCGTCGGTCGGCGCCACTTGCTGAACTTTGAAGAGCACGTACTTGATTTCGTCGCTGTTGCCGACGATCTCCTGAAACTCGTGCTCGAGGTCCACCTGTTCGCGAAGGTAGACGTTCTCCTGCTGCAATTGATCTTTCAACTGCCCGACTTCAATCAACGCATTGCGCAGTCCTTCTTCCGCAGCTTTGCGTTCGGAGATGTCGAGCGTGACTCCGCGAAGACCTACCGGCCTGTTGTTGTCGTCGAAGACGGCGGACAAATGTGACTCGACCCACAACAAGCGCCCATCCTTCGTTCGCCAATGATATTGAACAACGCCGCACGTGCCGCTTTCGAAAATGGCGTCGTTTGCACGCAGCGTCTCTTCGCGTTCTTCGTCGGGAATGATCGAGAGCCAGAAGCGCGGTTCTGACATCCATTCCTGGACCGTGTAGCCCAGCATCGTTTCCACGTGCTGACTGATGAAGTGCTCGGTGCGAGTGGTTCCGTTCGGATCGACGCGGCTTTCCCAGACGATCCCCGGCACGTTTGAGACGACCTCTTCGAGACGTCGATGTTCGGATTGGGCCAACAACGCGAAACGTTCACGTTCAGCCTCGGCGCTTCGTCCCCGCGCCCTGCTGACGAGCAGAAATGCGATCAGCAGAGTCTCGACGATCATGAACGAGATCGCGCCGATGATCTGCCACTTATATTCGTTCCAAGGCGTCGGACTGTTCGCGAGTGTAGTTTGAAAGTTGAACGCGGATGCGGCGATAGCAGTGTTTGTTGCCAGGCAGACGAATACCGCAACCAGCGGCAGGGAAGATCGATGGGCGTAGCCCACCAGTGATCGGCAGAACCGGGGGAGACAGTTGTACATGTACTCCTTCACGGCGCGGGGGTCGCCGATTCTCAGCGTTAATCATTGTGCCTGACTATATTGGGCGAAATATAGTTATTCGAAGTTGTCCGGCCAATTGGTTTGGCTCTTTTATCTCGAAGGGATTTCGTCGAGCGATCCGTTTGACAGGCTGGCTGGTATTATAGGACGTAACAGTTTTTGCGCAATAGGGGGATTTTCGGAGGCGCCTCAAAAATCGGTGCTATAATCCGCGCACACGCACGCCCGGCGCGTTATCGTTCGAAAGACAAGTCACAACAAAGCATGATTGGAGGGACGACCGTGTCCCAACCTGTGGGTACAGGAGAAGCCACCCGCCCTAATCTATCAATTCGTTATCGCCCTGTGCTTGCGGCACTTCTGGTGAGTGCAGCTTACTACCTCGGCGCGAAGATCGGCCTTGCTCTAACTTTTCAACCGCATCCCGTTTCAACGCTGTGGCCGCCAAACTCGATTCTCTTCGCGGCGTTGTTATTGTCTCCGGTGCGTTGGTGGTGGTTCCTGCTGGCGGCGGCGTTTCCTGCGCACATCCTGTCGGAGCTGCACGCCGACATACCGCTCACGATGGTCTTGTGCTGGTTCGTCAGCAACTGTAGTGAAGCTCTCATTGGCGCTTCGGTTTTCCGTTACCTCACCAGGAACAACGTCAGTCTTGACACTATGTACAGCGTCGGATTGTTCATCCTGGTGTCGCTGCTGGCGCCGTTTCTGTCTTCGTTCCTGGACGCAGCGTTCGTAATGCTCAATAAGTTCGGAACCAGCTCGTACTGGAACGTGTTCCGCATGCGTTTCTTCTCGAACGTGTTCGCCTCACTGACGCTGGTGCCGCTGATCGTAACGTGGAAGAACGGCGGCATTCGGTCACTTTACGCTGCGCCGCCCGCCCGTTATCTCGAAGCGTCGCTGCTGGCCACCGGCTTATTGATCACGGGCATGATCAGCTTCGGCTCGAGTGAGGTTGGCGCCAATACGACGCCCGCACTGCTGTATCTGCCGTTACCGTTTCTGTTATGGGCCACGATCCGATTCGGCCCTCGCGGATCGAGTGCCGCGGTGATGGCCGTCAGCTTGTTTGCGATTTGGGGCGCGATTAACGGAATTGGTCCATTTGTTTCCGAGATTCCTGAAATAAACGCTCTCTCCGTGCAACTGTTCATGATCGTAGCCGCGGTGACGCTGCTCTTTCTGGCGGCGGTGACGAGCGAGCGCGACGAAACGGCGCAGCGCAATCGCGCGATGCTGCGCGCTAACCCCGACCTGGTTTTTCTTATGTCGAGAGACGGCGTTTATCTGGACTATCACGCGCGACCGGAAAGCGAGTTGTTTCGCACCCCCGAAATGTTTATTGGAAAGAACGTCCGCGACGTGCTGCCGCCTGAGCTTGCCGAAGACGTTTCCAAGTGTCTGGAAAAGACTGCCAGCACGAATGAGCCTCAAGTGCTGGAATACTCGTTGACTATGAACGGCGAAGAGTCGCACTACGAGGCGCGTTTGATTGCCATGGAAGGCGATAAATGCTTGAGCATCGTGCGCAACGTAACCGATCGGCAAAAAGCGGCGCTGGCGTTGAGGGAAAGTCAGGAAAAACTGCACCACAGCCATACTCAAATCCGCAGCCTGCTCGGCAGGCTCATCGACGTGCAGGAGGCTGAGCGCCGCCGCATCTCGCGCGAGTTGCACGACGATCTGAACCAAAAGATCGCCACGCTCTCGATAGGCATTAGCCGGCTCAAGCGGCGCGTGCCGCTTCCCGACGAAGAGCTCATCGAAGAACTCGACGAGTTGCGCGAGCACACGAACCGGCTCGCTAATGAGATACGCAGGCTTTCGCACCAGTTACACCCGGCAGTGTTGGAGCATCTCGGTCTGGTCACCGCGCTCGAGTCGTATATCGGAGGTTTCAAGGACGAAGAACAGATCGACGTGCGTCTCAAGGCAGAGCTCGGCGAAGAGCGAGTTCCTTTCCAGGCGTCGATTTGCATCTATCGTGTGGCAGTGGAGGCGTTGAGAAACGTGTCGCGGCATTCGGGAGCAACGTCCGCCGAGATCTCGTTAAAGAGAGTGAATGGTTCATTGGAGCTGAAAGTGTCAGATTCCGGAAAGGGATTTGACGTCGAGAAGTTCAGGAAGGACGGCGGTCTGGGACTGGTGAGCATTGAAGAACGTCTTCGACTGTTGAGAGGAACTTGTGAAATCGATTCCAGCCCACAGAAAGGCACGACGCTCGTCGCGCGAGTGCCGTTGACACATTAAAAATGAACCGAATACGGCTTTTACTCGCAGACGATCACATGCTCTTCGCGGAAGGGCTCCAAAGCCTGCTGCGTGATGAGTTCGAACTGCTCGGCACAGTCGCCAACGGCAAGGAATTGGTCGAGGCCACTCATCGGTTGAATCCGGAGGTGATTCTCGTCGATATCTCGATGCCGGTGCTCAACGGCTTCGACGCGGTCAGACGAATCAGGAAAGACGGAAACTCCGCCAAGGTCATCTTCCTGACGATGCACGACGACGAGACGTTGGTCGCCGAAGCGTTTCGATGCGGCGGATCGGGTTATGTCTTGAAGCAGGCGGCGGGCGAGGAATTGGTGACGGCGATTCGCGAAGTGGCACAGGGCAACAATTATTTAACGCCGCTGGTTACCAGCAAGCCCGTCGAGCCTCTTGCAAGTGGTACATCCAGGCTGACGCTCACTCCGCGGCAGCGCGAAGTCCTGAAGTTGATTAGTGAAGGGATGACGATGAAAGAGATCGCGGTGGAGTTAAATATCTCAACGAGAACGGCTGAGTCGCACAAGTATGAAATGATGCAAGCACTTGGCGTCGAGACGACCGCCGAGCTCATTCGCTACGCGCTGCGCATCGGTTTGATCTCGTAATACGGATTCAGGTCCTCAAGCTCACCGTCAGGAAATTCCTTAGGGTGTTTTGACGCCTAGTACTTTTACGGATTGCATCGCGTTTTCGGCGGCGGTAATGTGGTCGCCAAGTCGTTGTTCAACGCTGATATAAGGTCCAAGGGTTAACTTCGCGAACCAGTGAGCATAACCTCGTGCGGCGAGCTCGCTGGACATCTCATGCGGCTCATCTGCTTCCTCCCGCAGTACCGCTAACTCCGTCCGCGCCAGCCAGCGTGACGCCAAGTGCAAGTTTGAGCGGGCTTAGGAAGCCCTCGGTTGTTTGTGTGGAAATCCCCCACGGAAAGAGATTGCTGAGTAGTAACAATTGATCGTGGAAGCACGAGCACGTTGCTCCAGGCGAAGCTCATGCGAGTCATTTTCATTGTCGTGGTGGCGATGCTGTTATCGCCATCGCTCGGCTTAGGCCAGCAGTCGACGAGCACCAAACGTGTGCTCGTGCTCTATTGGTGCGACAAAAACTACTCCTCGAATGCCGGCTTCGAGGAGAGTTTTCGAGCGGCCCTTCCCACCGGCGCATTTGAATACTATCCGGAATACCTCGCGACCAATCGGTTTCCCGTTGAGAAGTACCACAACGATCTTTTCCCAAACACGCCCGGCTACGGCATCGTCGCGGGTTATCTCTACTCGACGGAAAGCAGTGCAGCCTGGCTTGCCGGCATCGGCGTCGTGGCGATCATCGTGGCCCAGACCTTACTGATTGTGGCGCTGCTCATCGAACGCAGAAGACACCAACGATCCGCAACGAGCCTAGCGGCAAGTGAAGATCGATTTGCGGCCGCCTTCAGAGCGAATCCGCAGCCGATGCTGCTGACTACGCTGGAAGAGTGTCGTTATATCGAGGTTAATGACAGTTTCCTCGAGATGAGCGGCTTCCGGCGGGACGAGGTGATACATCGCAGTTCGATGGAGCTGAACATGTGGCCCTCACCTGCCGAACACGCGGCATTCGTCGAGACGTTGAAGCAACACGGCTCATTGCGAAGTGCCGAAACAATTTTTAGAAGAAAAGATGGCGCGCTGAGGGTGTTGCTGTCATCGGCGGAAGTCGTGAAGATCGGTGCTAACCAATGTATCCTGATCGTTTCCAGCGACATTACAGATCGAAAGGAATCGGAGCGCCAGCTTGCGGAGCTCACGGGCCGGCTGCTGCGCACGCAGGATGAAGAACGCCGCCGCATCGCGCGCGAGTTGCACGACGTGACGGCCCAGAGCATAGGGCTAATTATGTTGAACCTGGCCCAGGTGCAGAATGCGGCGTCTTCGTTGGATAAGCGGAGCAAAGACAAGCTGACGGAGAGTTTGGCGCTGGGCGAACAGGCGCTGAAAGACATTCGCACGTTGTCGTACGTGCTGCATCCGCCGTTGTTGGACCAGGCGGGACTGATGACGGCGCTGAAGTGGTACGTGAAAGGATTTCAGGAACGGAGCGGCGTGAAGGTCGCGTTCACGGAAGTTGGCCCGGATGGTAATCGAATGCCTCCCGAGGTGGAGTACGCCCTGTTTCGGGTGGTCCAGGAGTGTTTGACCAACATTCGCCGTCACACTAAGAGCGAGACTGCGGAAATCAATCTCACCCGAACGCCCCAGCAAGTAAGTTTGAGCGTGCGCGATCACGGCAAGGGGTACGAGGCCGAGATACCGCGCAACGGCGAGGGCGCCGAGTTTATCGGCGTCGGCATCCCCGGCATGCGCCATCGCTTGAAACAGCTCGGCGGGGAGTTACAGGTGGATTCTAACGAGGAGGGGACAACGGTGACTGCTACCGTCCCAGTAAGGTGGGTGATTCATGATTCGGATTCTATTAGCTGATGATCATGCGCTGATGCGTCGCGGAATTCGCGATTTGTTGGAGACAGATTCCGAGATCGACGTCGTCGGTGAAGCCGGTGACGGACGAGAAGCAGTGCAACTCGCCGACAAGCTCAAGCCCGACGTGATGATCATGGACCTCGCGATGCCGGAGTTGAACGGGTTGGACGCCATACGGCAGATTCGTAAAGACGTGCCTGAGATCGAGTTGCTCGTGTTTTCAATGCACGATTCGGAGGAGTTGATCCGCGAAGTGTTTGCGGCGGGCGCGCGCGGCTACGTGTTGAAGTCAGACGTGGCTTTGTATCTGATCGAAGCGGTGAAGTCGCTGGCCCGGCACAAGCCTTTCTTCACTCCGCGCATCTCGGAAGCGATCTTGAGGTCGTTAGTGACCAGCGCCGGACACAGCAACGTCGAGCGGCCTCAAGGGCCCGGTCCATTGAGCGCCCGCGAGCGCGAGATTCTGCAACTGCTGGCGGAGAACAAGAGTAATAAGGACATCGCCAAGACGCTCGGGATCAGCGTACGAACGGTCGAGACCCACCGCCGTTCAGTGATGCAGAAACTGGACGCCAACTCGATCGTGGAGCTCGTCCACTACGCGATCCGTAACGGCATCGTCCAACCAACGGTAAAAATCGGCTCACAATTGGACAAAACGGCTCATTGAACAGCCGCCGCCCGCTCGCTTGTCTCGATCTGCAACTACCATAGAACCCTGATCCTGCTACCGGAAAGATGCAGGAACCCGGCGGGTACACGGTCATAAAATACCAAATCGAGGCGATTTACCGTCAGTTGCAAACTCTCTATCTTCACCGAATCGCAGGAGAGGACCATGGAGCTGATCGTAGTCGGCTTTCAGGACCGTTACCGTGCCGCCCAGGTACTGACGGACTTGCGTCAACGAGGAGTGCACCTCTTCGATCTGGATCAGGCAATCACCGTCTCGTGGGAAGATCGCCGAAACTTCGTCGTGCAACAAAGCGTCAACCTTGGACGTGAAGAAGGATCACGCTGGGCTCGGCTTTGGGGCGCGTTCATCAAGGCGACGTTGTTTCAGCCGTTCACGGACCGGCTCAGTACAGCCGCAGCCAAAGTAGCGAGCACCGATGCCCCTGCTTCAAATGGGGAATTGACGCGCGACTGGTGGGTCGGGGGCGTTGGCATTCCGGAGAATTTCGTCAGGGACGTCGGCGCGTTGGTCCAACCGGGGGAGTCGGCCATCATCTCGCTGGCGGAAGAGTTTGACCCGCGCGTCGCGTCCGACATTTTGCGCGATTGCGGGGGATCGATGATCTACACCTCGTTATCAATGGATCAGGTCAGTAAAGTCCGGCATGAATTGGCGGTGAACGACTGATCATGCGACGGTGATCTTCCGGCAATAGTTTCACAACAAACCAATACCACGTAACACTTACTCGCCCTACCACGAATGTGCGATTTCGCGGCTGACGGTAATCACAAATTACCGAATCCACGCGATTTACTGCCTTCGCTTCGCTCAATAATCTGTCTACACCCAGCACCCAACGATGTCCCCCGGATGACGTGAGGAAAACTATGCGAAAAACCACTCTGATTCTCACTGCCAGTCTGTTCTTGCTGTGCTCGGTCTCACTTCTCTTTCCGCCGGCGCCGGTGCAAGCGTTCGAAGGAGAGGAGCAGTTCTCGGCGTTGCTGTTCCTGCCCTCCGGCGTGGGCATGCGCGGAGTCGGCGCCGGATCTACAGCGAACATCAATGTCTATGTCGACAGCTATACGCCTGACGACGAGACACAGGAGTTGGCGAAGGTCCTGCTCGAAGGCGGCTCAGACGCGTTACTTAAGCGACTCGAAAAAGCAAAGTCGATCGGAAAAGTGCAGCTCGTCCGAAAAGTCGGATTCTTCGATCTGAAACTGATTCGCTCGCGTCCGACTGAACAGGGCCGGCGCATCATTGGTGTTTGCGATCGGCCGATTCAGTTTCTCGAAGCTTACGCCGGAAGCCGATCGACTGACTACACGTTCGGAATCGTCATCCTCGACCTCAAGAAGAACAAAAAGGGCAGGGAAGAAGGCGTGGGCCAACTGATCTACGCGGCGAAGGTAAAGGTCGACGGCCGGACCGTCGAGGTCGAGAACTACGGGATCGAGCCCGCGCGTCTTCAGGGAGTGCGCAGGCAAAAGTGACAAGCGGGAAGATCGTGTGAGCATTGGGAGGTGAATTTGAACTGTGCGGTCCACAGTTTTGAGCCGGCGGAGTTGATTCGATCAATCGGCGCCGGTCTGTGCGCCGGTCGCTGGTGGAATCTCGTTGCTCTGGGTCAGCAACACAGGCGCGAATCGTTCCCCCGTCAGGCGACCGGCGTCTTTTGTTGTCTTGTTTCAAACGCTTTAAGGAACGGGGATCGGGCCGTTGTTAATTAAAGCCTGGTACAACCCCGACACCGGCGCCTTCGGGCGAGGCGCCGGTGTGTATGGTCCAGAAGGCGGCGCAGGAGGCTTCGCGGCGTATACCCCCGCACGGGCACTTTACGTACGCGGTGGCGCCGTCTATGGACCATGCGATTCGCGCGCGAACCGAAGTTATTTAACGTGAGAAAAAGGAAGGGAAGAAATATGAAGAAGTTTGGTCTGTTACTAAGTGTTCTTTTGGTCTGCGTCTCCCCGGCTGTCGCTCAGGACGATTACAAGAAGTTCGAGTTCTTTGGCGGATACTCGCTGATGAATTTCGACAACGCTGCCGGAAACACCAACAATGCCGAAGTAAACGAAGTGCTGGGCGAAAAGGAAATGCTCCAGGGCTTCAATGTCGCCGTCAATTACAACTTCCACAAATACGTTGGCGCGAAGTTCGACTATTCGCTGCACCTCCGCGAGGACAATTTCAGCCGCCCACTCGGTGCGGGAACGATCGACACCACGGTGCAAAACTTTCTCTTCGGCGCGCAGTTCAAAGACAACAGGGAAGACGGACCGACCTTCAAGCCGTTTGGACACGTGCTCGCTGGTCTCGCCGTGCAGAAGATCGATCTCGACAGTCCGCAACTGCCCGCCGTGTTCGGCGTCAACGACTTCTCCGTGAATGAAACGAGCCTCGCGTTTGCGCTCGGCGGAGGGCTCGACATCAAAATCAACAATCGCATCGATGCGCGCGTCGGACAGATCGACTGGAACATCATCCGGCGCGGCGATCAGATCGTTCCCGGCCTTACGCCTGGCACATCGGTCGTCTTCCCCAACACTCGCCAGGACAATGTGCGGATCAGTTTCGGAATCGTCATTCATTGAGCACTGCGGCAGCACAGAAGTGACGAGGCGTCAGGCGCTGCGCAATAGTTTCGAAGCTTTCGAGCCAGGGGGGATCCGGGTTCCGTGGAAAGGCAGCGGCATCGCCTTTCCACGGCACGCGGCGAAACACGTAATTTTCTAATCTTGCTCGAAAGTAGGACATACCCATGTTGAAAACGATTTCCCTCATCAGTTGTTGTCTATTACTGGCCGCGATGTGTGTACGCGCTCAAGGCCAGTCGGCTGACGCCGGCGGCAGCGCGGCGCCGCAGCCGAGTCCCGATCCCGGGTGGGAATTCTCAGTCGCGCCCTATTTCTTTCTCGCCAGTCTCGATGGAACTGTCGGAGTAGTCGGACAACGAGCCGAGGTTAACGCAAGGTTCCGCGATCTCTTTCGTAACCTCGACTTCGCGGCGATGGGGCAGTTTGAAGCTCACAAGGGAAACTGGTCCATTCTCGGCGACGTGATGTACATGTCGCTTTCCGGTGAGCGAGTCACACCGAGTCCGTTCTTCTCCGACATCGAAGTCGAGGTGAAGGAAACAATCGTCGAGCCGTCGGTTGCTTATCGCGTCCTCGAAACTGAAGGCGGGTCGCTCGACGTCCTGGGCGGAGTCCGTTTCTGGCACGTCAACACTCACCTCACCTTCCAGCCGCGAATTCTTCCTTTAGTGGACGTGGAAGGAAGTAAGAACTGGGCCGACCCGATCATCGGCGCGCGCGGAACGGTGAAACTTTCGCCGCGTGTTTTTGCGCTCGGAAGGTTCGACGTTGGCGGTTTCGGCGTCGCCTCCGATTTCACCGGACAGGTATTCGGCGGCGTTGGGTTCCAGGTGAAACCACGCGTCGCGTTGATTGGCGGCTATCGCTATCTGCGTGTCGATTACTTCAACGACGGATTTCTCTTCAAGACCGCCATGAACGGCATCATGCTGGGAGCAAAGTTCAAGTTGTAGAAGTTGCGAGTGCAGTACGATCGGCACAAGTCTCACGGTGACCAATCATGAAAATAATGGCGTGTTTCGTAGTTCTTCTACTCTCAGTCCACGCGTTTGCCGATCAGCTCACGTTGAAAAACGGCGATCGCATCACCGGCAAGATCGTAAGAACCGCCGCCAGGTTTGGAAAAGAACGATCTCCTGCTCACGACGGGCCTCAAGATCACATTCGGCAAAGTGAACTGAAACGTTCGACGGATGAAAGCAACGAGATCGCGAAATCGCTTCTAAACCGAAACGCCTACCATAGAACACTGATTCGCCTACGTGAAAGATGCAGCGCGATTACTCAAAACCACGCAAAAAATACCAAATCAAGGCGATTTACGATTGCGGGATGCCGTAGGTAATCTTCCTCTCACTGGACTAACAAACTAATGCATTTCGGCGAAACGTGGGGCACGCCGTGTTATCCGGGAGGTAACCTCATGAGTGCGTACGAACATCTGCTGAACGCGACCGTGCCGAAATCAGCACCGGAGCAGAAGACTGCGTGGCACGCGATCCGCCGGTTCGTCAAACCCTTACATTTTGTGCTTGCGCTTACGTGGACATGCTGGCACCGCCGCATGTCTCGGCCGTTCACGCGCGACGGCGAGACGTATCGCGTCTGTCTGCGCTGCGGCATTCATCGTCGTTTCGATCTCGACGTGTGGAAGACGAAAGGCTCGTACTACTACGAGGAAAAAGTAACGCCGCCGGAGGACTCGAACACTTCGCGCGGCTCAGCAGTCCCAACACGTACGAAATTGCGGTTAATCGCCTGAAATCGCAAATATGGACTGGCAAAACCTTGTGAGGCCTCGAACGGCGAGGAGCGCTGGCACAGGCAGCCACTGCCGCTCATTGATATCGGAGCGAAGGAGCAACAATGAAGCACGCAGTTAAATACCTGGCGGCGGTCTCGATCGCGATCTTGTTCGCGGGCACTGTCGTGGTGGCGCAAACCACGAAGAAGCCGAGAATCAAGTACTACCGGATCAATGCGAACGAAGCGTTTCACGTACGCATAGGCGAGACGCTGAAGTCCGACGAGACGCGCGTGGGCGACACGTTCTCGACGACTGTTGTCGATCCGGTTTATTCGTCGAACGGAGTCGAGTTGGTGCCGTCGGGCAGCACCATCGCGGGCCGCGTCACTGCCGTTCAGAAGGCGCGGAAGGACGGCAATCCGGGATCGATGACGGTCAGTTTCTACAACCTTCGTTTACCCAACGGGCGCTCCGCGGCAATCAACGGATCGCTCACGGAACTCGAGTCGGGAAAGACGTCCAGCGACAACGAAGGAACAGCAACGGCGAAAAAGACTTCGCGCCGTAATTTGAAGTTTATTGGCGGCGGAGCAGGCGGCGGCGCGCTGATCGGTGCTCTCGCGGGAGGCGGTAAAGGAGCAGCGATCGGCGCCGGCGTCGGCGCCGGTGTTGGGTTCATCGCGAAGAAGTTGAGGAAGGGCAGCGAAGCAGAGGTTAAATCAGGGACCGAGTTCGGCGTGATCCTGAACCGGCCGGTCTCACTGCCGGCGTATCGTCCAACTCGTTGATTCAGGAGAGACAGAACAAACTATGGAAGCTCAAGTAAACGAGCCAGACGTTCAGCAGGAAGATCCGGAGATCAGGGAGCTTTCCGATCGCCGCGATTTTCTGCGCAGCCTCGGAAAATGGTCCACGGCGGCGATTGCGGCGGTTTTGCTAACCGAGGCGCCGCCTTTGAATGAGCCGTCAGGTTGGGTGAACAGGCGGGGGTTGGTAATCAGATATTGATCTTGTAGGGGCGAAGCTCGGTGTCCGACTAACGTTACTGGAGCAGGCGGACGCCGGTTTCGCCTCTACAACCTTTGTGAGATGGCCCAAGAGAAGCTGTGTACTTACAACGTACCGTTGGCGCTGATAGGTTCGTATCCCGATCGCCGTCTGATCGTGCGGGCTAATGATCCGCGGGCCGTGGTCCAAACGATTCAGACGCAACACTTGAGCAACCTGGTGTCGCTGCAACTGCTCGACATCTCGGCCGATCTTGAACCGTTGGAAGCATGGAATCCGGGACTTCCGATCGAGATGGTGTTGAAGGATCCGGAAAGTGAAACGATGAAGTTGTACCGGCTCTGCAAATTACAACGATCTCATCCCGTTCGCGTGGTGATTCCCGTTGTGCCCGGCTTTAGCAAGGCCGCGAGAGTCTCTTCGTTTCTGAACCTGCCGGTCAAACTCGAAGGCGCGCAACCGGGTGCGGAGTTGATCGAGGAGCTTTCAGAAACACTCGACTTCTTTCTGCACAATCGCGCCGTCTCGCAGCCGGTCGACTACTTCAGCGGGTTGTTGGTCGCCATTCTTCACAAGCTTCCGCTGACGTTGTGGGAGATACAGGAAGAATATCCGGCAATGGTTCGTTACGTCACAGACGAGGGCGCGGAAGCCGTGGCGCGGCGGCCGTTCACGGCCGAGCACGAGGACCTCGACACGTTTCATTTCGAACTAACGAAACGCATGCTCAGTTTCGAATCCGAGTGCGCGTCGTGCGAGTTCTTTCTCAACTGCGGCGGTTATTTCAAGTGGCCCAACCCTGAATTTTCCTGTGAGGGCATAAAGCGAATTCTTCAGAAACTCCGTGAGGCTGCTTATGAGCTTCAGGATGATCTTTCCCTCTACCCTGCTGTTCGATCGGAGCCGGCAACATGATGAACGATCAGATGCCCACAAAGGGAGCTTATGAAAACTAAAAGAGCAATGAGGAAAGAATCGGATCCCACTCCCGAATACGAACCAGCCGCCGACGAAACACCGCCGCCGCCGTTTTCTTCACTGGTGTCTGTCGATGTGTTTGCCATGACTGACAAGGGACACGTTCGAACTCGGAACGAAGATCATTTTCTGGTGTTGCGTAGTGGACGGGCCGTCGAGACTGTTATGAGTAACCTCGGGGAGAATCAACCGGGGGATCTATTTGAAGAGTCCGCGTTTGGAATGGTCGTGGCGGACGGCGTCGGCGGTGAAGCTGCTGGTGAGGTTGCCAGTAGTCAGGCCATCTACACGTTGTTGAGTCTCGCCTTGCACACGCCTGACTGGAATTTCAGATGGGGACCGAAGGAACGTAACACCGTGATGTGGCGGATGAAGGATCGGTTCCGCCGTGTGAACGCGGCGTTGCTGCGTGAGGCGGCGGGAGACTCGAGTCTCCACGGCATGTGTACGACCATGACAGCCGCGGTGTCGCACGGTGACGATTTGATCATCGGTCACGTCGGCGATTCGCGTGCGTATCTGTTGCACGACGGGAAGCTGGTTCGGTTGACTCGCGATCATACGCTTGGCGAGCGGTTGGTTGAGGACGGCACGCACAAGCCGAACGATCGTTTGGTGCGGGAGTTGCGAAACGTTCTGATGCAGGCGCTTGGATCGAGAGAAACGGAGTGCATACCGGACGTTCACGATTACCTGCTCGAGAATAACGATCAGGTCTTGCTTTGCACGGATGGTCTGTCTGACATGGTCGATGATTCGCAGATCGAAGCTGTTTTGAATGAAGCGCCTTCGGCGAAGACAGCGTGTCAGAGTTTGGTTGATCTCGCACTCAGCAACGGCGGCCGCGACAACATAACCGTGATCGTCGCTCGCTACTCAATCCCGAATCGTGAGTAACATTCTGCTGGTGCGGTGCGCCCAGCGCCGGGCGCCTTTAGGGGCAGCGCCTGGCGCTGGGTTTAAAATCCTTCCTGGTCCAACATTCCTGCCGAGAGATTCCTACCTTCGTTGCGGAATATTCTTGTATAAATTGCGGTCAACTATAAGTTAAGGAGACGACCTGCGATGAAGTTCGCGAAGCGTGTTTTCCTGGTGGCCGGGATCTATGGATTGATCGTGCTGTTGCCGATGTATTTTATGGAAGAGAAGACGGGGCGCGACTTTCCGCCTCCGATCACGCATCCTGAGTATTACTACGGCTTTGTCGGCGTGACGGCAGCTTGGCAGGTCCTTTATTTGTTTATATCGACGGACCCGATTCGTTACCGCCCTTTGATGATTCCCCCGATGTTGGCTAAAACGAGTTTCGTCGTCGCCTGCACCATTCTTTACCTTCAGCAACGCCTCTCCGGCGTCACCCTCGGCGCCTCGATGATCGATCTGGCCCTCGTAATCCTTTTCATCATCGCCTACCTTAAGACCCCCCGCATGACCCTTCGCTAACACACAGGTCCTTGTCCGGCGGTTGGGAGGCGGTATAGACTTTTGCTGCTCTCCGGGAACAAGCTGGAAAATGCCCGAAAACTTTTCGCCGTCTTCACCTCAACACCTTGCGCGTTGCAGAACGCTGTCGATCGCCTTTTCGCTGCTGACGTTTTGTATCGGCGCGACGGCGCTGTTGGGTTGGATTCTCGACAATCCGTATCTCAAACGCATCCACCCTTCCCTGGTGACGATGAAGGCGAACACCAGTGTTTGCCTCATGCTCGTCGCATTTTCCGTGCTGCTGGTTCAGGACGCATCCGCGTCGAGACTCAGACGCGGTATTGCGCAGGTGTGCGCTACGGTCGTGGCCGTTGTTGGCCTGCTCACGTTCAGCGAACACCTGTTCGGTTGGAACCTGGGTATCGACCGGTTGCTGTTTTTCGAGTCCGCCGCCGAGGCTGGCGCATCGTTCCCCGGCCGAATGGGCGTCGCTGCTTCGCTCGATTTTTTCCTCCTCGGCATTACGCTTTCGACAATTGATGCGCGCTCGCAGCGATGGTTTCGCGTGTCGAATATCTGTGTATTGCTCGTCATCGCTATCACGCTGCTCGTCTTTCTTTACTACTTTTACGGAACCGAGACCTTCGAGCCGGTTGCCTCATATTTCACGATCGCGCTGCACACGACTGTAGCCTTGCTGAGTATCTCGGCGGCGATTCTGCTGGCGCGGCCGGAACGTGGCATCGTCACGACGCTGCTCGGCGATAGTCCAGGCGCAATCGTCGCGCGACGCATGTGGCCGGCGTTATTAATCGTCGTTCTCCTGGGTTGGATCCGAAACATCAGCCGCGAATCCGGCTTGTTCAGTCAGGGGTTTTCGACCGCACTGTTCGTCCTCGCGATTCTCTTGTTGTTCGTCGGGCTGATCTGGTGGACGGCAGCATCGCTCAATCGCACTGATCGACAACGCCGGCTTGCCGACGACGCCATGCGTCACAGCGAGTCGCGTCTGACCGCGCTACTCGAACAACTTCCGGTCGGCATCGGTCTCACCGACCGCGAGGGACGCTTCCTGATCAGCAATCTGTTATTGAAAAACTTCATCGGCGACAGACTCTCGTCGCTCGATCCCGTGCTGAGCGCGCGTTGGCGAGCGTGGGACGACGACGGACGCCTGCTCGATCCATCGCAGTGGCCGAGCTCGAGAGCATTGCGGGGTGAGTCGGTCAGTCCGGGTGTCGAGATGCTCTACACCGGCCAAGACGGAAGACAGATCTGGACGCGCGTGCTCAGCGTTCCCTTTCGCGATCGAACCGACGAGATCGCGGGCGTCATCGTCGTCGTGCAAAACATCGACGAGCAGCGGCGCGCGGAGAACCGGCTGGAGGTGCTGGTTCGCGTCAGCGAACTGATTCGTACGCTGCACAATCCGGACGAGTTGTCATACGAAGTCGCAAAAACCGTCGGCACACACCTCAACGTGCGGCGCTGCCTGTTCAATGAGACTGACACGGAACGCGACCTGGAGATCGTTCATCGCGACTATTGCGACCGCGCGGAGTCGGTTGCGGGCGAACATCGAATTTCAGAGTACAGCAGCATCACGACGGCCGAGATGATGCGCGGCGACACCGTCGTCAACGTCGATTCGAAGATCGATCCGCGGACCGCTCCGGATTACGAGCGAAGTTACAAGCCGAACGGCGAACGGGCTTACGTTGCCGTGCCGTTGATGCGCGAAGGTCGCTGGGTCGCTTCACTATGGGCCAGCGACGACAAGCCTCGTCAATGGAGCAAAGAAGAAGTATCACTGCTGCAAACCGTCGCGGAACGCACGTGGACGGCAATTGAAAAGCTCAGGGCTGAAGCCGAGCGCGAGCAACTGTTGCAGCGTGAAAAAGAAGCGCGCGACGCCGCGGAACGAGCCAATCAACTGAAGGACGAGTTTCTCGCAACGCTGTCGCACGAGCTGCGCAACCCGCTGAACGTCATTCTTGGTTATTCGGAACTGTTGTTGCGAATGCCGGAGATCGAACGCTCGCCGCGCCTGGGCCAGATGGCGGAAGCGCTGAGACGAAACGCTCAATCACAGTCGCAGTTGATCAACGACCTGCTCGATCTGTCGCGGCTACAGCGAGGCAAGATTTCGTTGAACCAGGAGCCGGTTTCGCTGGCGGCGATCATCGAGAGTGCAGTGGAGACAGTGCGCGCGGATGCCTCGGCGAAAGGTATCAACATCAGCTTGAATTTCGGCGATCAGCTCCTGCTCGTCGACGGCGACCGCTTGCGGTTGCAGCAGATAGCGTGGAACGTGCTCAACAACGCGGTGAAGTTCACGCCGCATGGCGGCAGCATCGAGATCGGGTTGAGCCGCGAACGCGCAAATGCGGCGCTGGTCGTCACGGACACGGGGCAGGGAATCGATCCGGCGTTCCTGCCGCACGTCTTCGAAATGTTTCGTCAGGCGGATAGCAGCAACAGCCGGCGGCATGGCGGTCTCGGCATCGGTCTGGCGCTGGTGCGGCAACTGGTCCAACTTCACGGCGGCACGATCGAAGCCGCGTCCGACGGCGCCAACAAAGGTTCGCGGTTTACGATTCGGTTGCCGTTGCTGCGCGAGACGGCGTCGCTTGTTTCGTCGAATCTCGGTTCGTCCGCGTCAGTGAAGTTGAACCTTCCGCCGCGGACGAGTTTTCTGATCGTCGATGACTCGGAAGACACGATTGCGATGCTGCAAGAGTTACTGAAAATCGCGGGCGCGAACGTCACGGCCGCGACGAACGGCGCCGATGCCTTGCGACTGGCCGGTGAGAACGAGTTTGACGTTGTACTTTCAGATATCTCGATGCCGGAAATGGACGGGTTCGAGTTCTTGCTCCGGTTTCGGCAAATAGGTGGCCGGCAACACGTTCCGGTAATCGCCATCACCGGTTTCGGCCGCAGCGATGACGTCGAACGCGCGCGCGCCGCCGGCTTCTACGCTCACCTGACCAAACCACTCAATCTCCAGACGCTTGCGGAAGTGCTGGACCAACTCGCCCGCCTCAAACTTGGCCGCGGCACTACATCCTCCGATCACCCAGCTCCGGACACCGACTACGATGCCACCGCCGGCCCTGTGTGTTGAATTTTAACCGGCACTTACCCGAGCATTGATCTGACGACTTTTCCTGGAGTCTGTCGCTACGAAAAGGCCGTGTCCTAGTCGTCCGGTAGCGTGGCGCGGAAGAGGGGTTGGCCGGCGAGCGCGGTATAGAAGCCGAACACGACCAGCGCGAGCGCAACGAGCAGGGCGAGGATGAAGTCGCCTGCGTACCAGGCTGAGAGATCCGAGGTGATCGGAAAGAAAATCATCAGGTGCAGGAAGAAGAGCGCTGAGATCAGCGCCAGTAGACCGTGGCGATATAAGACCACTACAACAAGCAAAGCACCCGCCGCGGCAAAAGGCGCCGCCGCGATCGTGTCGTGAGTCAAACTTAAAGCGACCGTCACGATCAACCAAAGCACCCCAGCCGCCAGACGCTCTCGACGGAGCAGAATGTACAAAACCAATAGGACGAAGAGTAGTATGAATCCTTGAAACAGCGCCGCGAAGATCTGTTGGGTAAGCCCCTGTGCAGCCGAACGAAGACCGAGCAGTTGCGTCGCCGGGAAGTCAAACCAGGGAACCTGAGGCGGATAGCCAAACCACCACGCCGCGAGATTTGTCAGATACAAATCGGAGAGGATCATTCCGAGCCCAAACACGGCGCCGATGAGTATGTCGCGGCCCACGAGCGGATCGCGAAAGCCTCCAGCCAACACGCGGCTCCACGAGATTATTCTTCCCGGCCAACGCCGCCGCACAAACGGCTCAAACGCGATGTAGACCACCCAGAAGAAGAAGGTCCAGAACAGCATGTTCTGAACGTTTGCGATGAAATTAAGCGCTTCTATCTCCGTCGCAACATGATGCGAGGCGAACAGCCAACGAAGAAAGAAGATGGCCAAAACGAACGCGGCAATCCGAAACGCACCTTTGCGATCGCCGCGCCCAAGCTTCAAGTTTCGCAAGGCGAGCAATGCACTTCCCAACATGACGGTAATGAAGATGCTGAGTAGAAGAACGACGAGCGCGCGCTGTCTGAATCTCGCGATATTGACCTGTATCTCACGCGGCTGGTCCCACGCGTCCAGAATTTCAAAGTAAACCGGCTTGCCCTCGAACGCTGCCGCCTCGACGTGAATTTTCATGTCGGGATTGTCCGGATAGTAACCGTCCCACGCCGCGCGAACGCTCGCTTCATGCGGCGGCGTCCAGATCGAAGGCGCCGGTTGAAACCTCGTCTGGTCCAATCCGCTTTCGACGAATAACACCGACCAGTCAGGCGTCGTCGCCGTTTCCGCCGTCGCTGTCTTCTCGGGCGGGACTGCATAAAACGAGCGCAACCGTCCCGTCGTGTCGAGTGTCACAGTGGTCATTCCCGGCAGATTGCGCGGGGGTACAAACTCACCGACGTCGGCGCCGGACGACACGTCGAATGGCTGCGGGCCCTGGCGGTACCAGAAATAGATCGCCGCCGGCTGGCCGCTGGCTAACCTGTTCCACCGAGTTTGTGATTGGTCTGTATCGTGAATGTGGTTCAGGTACTCCCGATCGATACCCATGCCGTACGTGGAATCGCCGGCAGGGGCCGTGTAGCCGAACTTCTTGACGAGCTCAGCCGCGCGGTCGCGCAATACTTCCGGCGATTTATTCAACGGGATCTTCCGGTAAAGCGCGGTATATCGCGAGAAGAAACAGACTGCCGCGAGCATGACGATGACCGAGGCCAGCAGCGCGACCGCGACGGCTGGTTTCAGTCCGCCTTGTTTCGGCGCGGCCGCGACCATCTCGGGAGACGGAGTTTCGCCGGCGGCGAGCGCGGCAGCGAGCGGATCGCCGCCCGGCAAAGCAGCCGCGACTTGAAGTGCTGAAGCAGGACGCCTCGCCGGATCTCGTTCAAGACAACGAAATATGACTCGTTCGACAAGCGGATCCACTTCGGGAACGATCTGAGCGGGACTCGCCGGCGTTGAATCACTTCGTCGCAGCCTCAGCAACTCCGGCAAACTCGCCGCGTCGAATGCACGTTTGCCGGTAAAGACTTCATACAACACGAGGCCCAGCGAGTAGATGTCACTCCTGAGCGTCAACTCGTGACCTTCGAGTTGTTCGGGCGACATGTACGCGGGTGTTCCCGATCTCGCCTCACGCCGATCGATCTCCGTCGCGATTGCGGCGATGCCGAAATCAGTGATACGAACTTCGCCATGCTCGTCGAGCATGATGTTCGCTGGTTTCAGATCTCGATGCAGCACGCCTCGCTCGTGTACCGCTGCCAGGCCGGCGCAGAGTTGACGGCCCACTTCGATTGCCTTGTCTTGCGGCAGACGGCCAATGCGTTTCAGCAACGACGAGAGCTCTTCACCGCGCACGAACTCCATGGAGATGAAGTGCTCGCCTTGATACTCGCCAATGTCGTAAACACGGCAAACGTGCCGGTGCGAGATCTGGCGCGCGACGCTCACTTCTTTATAGAAGCGAGCAAGGGTTGCGCCGTTCGCGGAGAGCGAAGCAGGAAGAAACTTCAGCGCGACGGGTTGTTTGAGTTTGAGGTCGTCGGCGCGATAGACCTCGCCCATGCCGCCACGTCCGAGTAGTCCGACAATGCGATAGCGCTGGGAAAGGACGTCGCCGGGAATGAAACGCGCGTCGTCGATCGAATCCGAAGTCAACGAGCGAGGCCGCTTCACTGGAGGTTGTGCCGGCGAACTGCCGTGAGGTTGCGTTATCAACCGAGCGGCGACTTCGAAAACATCCGTCTGAATAAACTCCGTTGCGTGCTGATCGATCTCGAGCATCTTCTCGACTTCGCGTCGAAGCTCGCGGTCGCTGCCGCAGGCGCTATCGAGGAAAGCGGCACGCTCCCGCGGTTCGCGTTCGAGAGCGGCCGCGAAGATCCCGTCAATTTTTTGCCAGCGGTCGGGTCTCATCTTCAACGCCTTCGGAGATCATTCGGTAGAGCCACGCTTTCGAGCGACGCCACTCGCGTCTGACGGTCCTCGGTGAGATGTCCAATACTTCAGCCGTCTCTTCGATGCTCAAGCCGCCGAAGTAACGCAGCTCCACGATCCGGCCTTTCTGCGGATCGAGGCCTTCGAGAGAACGCAGCGCTTCGTCGAGTGCGACGAGCTCTTCAGCTCGTTGTTCACCGAGTGCGATCGCGTCGTTCAAAGAAACCTGGAGCGCGCCGCCGCCGCGTTTGTCGCGCGCGTGAGCGCGGGCATGGTCGATGAGGACGTGACGCATCACCTGTGCGCATACGGCGTAAAAGTGCGCGCGGTCGCGCCACTCGAATCCCTCGTTACCCGCAAGTTTCAGATACGCTTCGTTGACCAGCGCAGTTGCCTGTAAGGTGTGGCCCGGCCGTTCGTGATTCATCTGCCGTTGAGCGATGCGGCGCAACTCCTCGTGTACCAGGGGAAACAGCTTGTCGAACGCGGACTTATCGCCTCGACCCCAATCGGCGAGTAACTGGGTTACCTCCTGCGGCGAAATGCTGGGCATTCGTGGCCGCGGATTCTAACAAAAATTCAGCGCCGGTGTGGCCGCTTTTGTTTTTATTCGTCGCTTTAGTCAGTGGAGGGTTAATTAGATGAGACGACCAGTTATGGTGTTTTTCCTGCTGCTTGCAATTGTTAACTCCGCTTTGGCTCAGAATAACCGGGAGGCTGATGAAGCGGCCATTCGAGAACACGTCAAACAGATGGAATCCGGATGGAATACGAAGAGCGGCGCGCTGTTCGCGAAGCCGTTTGCCGAAGACGCCGATTACGTCGTGATCAACGGCAGTCACATCAGAGGCCGCAAGGTGATCGAATCGGCGCATCAGGGGATATTCGACACGATCTACAAGGACACGACGATCACGCTCACCGTCAAACAGGTTCGCTTTCTCCGGCCCGACGTAGCGGTGGTCCATGTGAACGGCCGTCGCGACGGTCCGACGAAAGAGCTGACTCAAGACGCAATGTTGAGCATGGTGATGGTCAAGGAGAAAGGCGGATGGAGCATCACGTCGTTTCAAAACACGGCAGTCGCACCGCGGCCTTGAGCGGGCAGTGAGTAGAGATCGAGGGATCCGCGCAGGCGGAGTTTGAATTGGGCCAGGGTCTTGTCGTCGCCCTGTTCGACCGCCGCGCGGATCGGACCGTAGTAGTTGACGATGTTGAGGGCCGTTATCAAAGGCGCCATCTGCTCGAAGGTCGAACCGTCCATGCCGTAGCCTTCGAGCAGGATGTGTTTCTCGTCAATCGACAAGTCGTGCAGCGCAATCGAGAGCTCCCAGTGCGGAGCGAGCGTCGATAGACACTCTTCCCAGTCGACGATGGCGGCCACTTCGCCGTCGTCGTCGACGATCACGTTTTTCAAACGCAGATCGCCGTGATTGAGCGAGGGCTTGATGCGTTTCGTCTTCGTGTCTTCGAGTATCTGTGTCAGCGTGTCGAGATCCGTTTTCGAAAGGATCTTCTCGGTTGCGAAGAAGTCGAGACGCTCGTCGAGTTGAAACTCAGCGTGAAGATAGTCGTCCCAGGTCAGATATTTAGGACCACTATCGGTCCAGTCGAAATTCGCGCCAAAGCCTTCGGTGGGAATTGAGTTGATGATCGCCGCGTATTCTCCCATTTGATGGACGATACGCTTTCTCTTCGGATGGTGACTCGCCTCGGTGCCGGTGACGCGGCGCGAGATCATGTACGGCTCGGAGATCACATCGTTCCCGACGGCGAGTACTTCCGGACTCGGTACTCCTGCTTTGCGCACCTTTTCAGTGGCCCACAGTTCCTTCTTGAACGTGTCGAGCCTCTCCCGATCAGGGCTGATGCGAATTACAAACTGACCCTGGACGTGATTGACCACAAAGACGTAGTTCGTGAGGCCCGAGGACCTGTAGACGATACGGCTGGCCGGCTCTCCGAAATGACTGCGAATGATCTTGTTCGCCAGACGTCGATAGTGGCGGATTTCGCTGGGCTGATCAGGCTTCTCTTGCATGAGTTTTGTCTACCGCAAGTTCCGCAGCCCTGAAAAGCACTGCGCCAAGTTCCGTCGAGTTATTCAAGTTGATGGTATCGACCACGCCTTTGAACGGGAGATTATTGTTTCCGACGAGCACCGCCAAACCCACGCCCGCAAGAAAACTATCCAGCTCCGTGTCGCCCGCGCCCAGACTATCTCGCAGATCGCACTTCAACGTCTCCGACATCACGCGCGCGCCGAACAACTTATCGACGCCCTGGTGCGTGATGAAGTTGCTGCGCTTCGTGTGTTGATACGCCATCAACTGGTCCTCCGGCGCGTCGATCAAGAGAAAGATCATGCAGATATCTTCAGCCAGCATCTGCTCTTTCAATTTTTCGAATTCGACGGCGGTGACGGCCGAAGCGCTCAGGTACTTTTCCTTGACCGGGATGATGTTTTCAGGAACGGGCGTCCAGATCACTTCGCCGATGCGCCAGTCGCGCGGGTAGTAAAAGACGAGGACGTTCCGGATGCCGCCGTCGAGCAGCCCTTTCACGCCTTCGAGCGCTTCGAGTATTTCCGTGTTCGTCAGTGGAAACGCGGCGGCTTCCTCGAATAAGAGCTCCGATTCGTTAGCCTTTTTGACGAAGCCCATCAGGCTTCCGTTCAGCGTGACGGTTGGGATGGGCGCGTTTGATAACGCGTACCAGGCCTGGCCGAATGTCCGTATGACCGAAAGCGGGAACCGCAGCGAGTTCAACATGAGTGGCCGGCCGCGCTCGTAGTGACGTATCAGTCCGAGCTCGACCTCCTTCGGAATGACGATCTTGCCCTGATACTCATGAACCGCCGTTCCATCGAGATCGGTAACTACAGCGCCCGCGGTGGAGAATGACGAGTTGCTGATGAAGTTACGCAGTTTCGCGTCTATTTTCTCGTGTAAAACCATGTGAGGGACTATAGAAGCGAACTGTCACGGAAGTGCTGGCGTTGTGAAGCGCAACTGTCAAAATTAACAGTACTCCGGGCGCGTTCGTTGTGAGATTTTCTGGATTGGTATGTCCTATCCTGAAAGATCCGTGGAATCCGTGTTTCTGCTGGACCGCGACGCCATCCCACTCCTCGATTCAATCCTTCACCACAGGCGATCGCGAGTCGCGAAAGAACCTGGACAAGTCGCCGACCTTCGAACGCGTTACATTATCGCTACAGAGCTTGTACGTGCAGCAAAGATGCAAAAACGGCGATGAGAATCGGCGCCAGGACCGCGACCAGTGTCAGTCCGCTACTCGCATCCTTATGCACAAGGATTTGCGCCAGCACCAGGGCGATGATGCCGCCGACTAAAATGTATGTGCCACCGATGCGATTGCCGGCGTACCATAGCTCCGGTGAAGCGTAGGTTTTCCCGACTCGCAGACCGTAATAGCGGTTGGGCGGAACTACTCCCATGACCATGGGAATCGAGAGAAGTATCACCAGTATTGGAAGGCCAAGGGTGATTAGATATTTCGCCATAAATCCTCCTTCGCGATACTCCGATTAAAGCGATTAAGTTAATTCCAACACTATTCACTGGTGAGATCAAGCGAGCAGATCCAGGCGTGCTGCGGCTCACTCCGGCTTCTGGCACCAGAACTGATACATTCGCAAAAAGGTAAGTGGATAGAGTTGCTCGAACGCATGCCAGAAAGTCAGGTTTGTGCCTTCCGCGTCCGTAGGGAAGAGTGCATGAAAGGCTGCCTTCACTTCCGAGGGAATAGCTTCAAACCCAATCAATCTAAGGTTCAGTTCGTCGAGACAACGACCGAGCCGCGCGATATCAAAGGTTTGTTCCTGAACATGAAAGAGCAAGTCAATACAGCCGTTGGTGCTGTAGAAATCAACTAAGGCCATGACTCCCGCCGCCACGTTTCCCGGTTCAAGAGCAAATAAAGCCTGTCGAGCCTGGCGAACACCATCCAGAGTCGCGCAATACTCCTGCTGCTCCAACAACTGTCTCGCGGCACGTATTCCCTCGCGGGCACGGGCGCTGTATAAAGCGATCTTCATCACTCCTCCAGGACGCAACAGATCGCTCAATTGACGCCAACCCGCTTCCGGTTCAGCCAGGTGGTGAAGCACGCCGGCGCATTCAATCACATCGAATTGCTCATGGGCCGGCGGAGAGTTCAGATCTCCATGAACAAAAGTCACGCCTGTAAGCCCCAGGTCGCGGGCCATACGAACACCATAGGCGAGAGAGTTGAGACTTATATCGACGCCAATGATCTCGGAAGTTATGAATCGCCGCGAAGTGCTCAGCGCATGTTTGCCGGTGCCGCAGCCGGCCACCAGTACACGGCAGGGCTGCGCCAGAAATTTCGGTGCGGCGAAATGAGGGAAAAGACTTTTGAGAACTGTGGCTACCGGCGCGGGATAGCTACGAGTCAAACCTGACCAGGGCGGATACGGATAATTCTCATACTGAGTGCGAACCTTCTCAACCGTTTCGGAGTTTGGCGCCGCGTGGTTCGACGTCCATCGTCTTAAGGATTTCGCGATCGTGTGTTCCTCGCGGCGATTTGAAACTTGAAGCCTTAACACGTCTCGGAAAAGTGACGACCACGCCGGCAGTGGCCATCGTTTCAGGATTTCATCGTCGATGGTCTCATCAAGCGGCCGATACATGGCCAAAACGAGTAGGGCCAATTCGTGCTCGGCGGTGGGCTCAGTCGCCTCTGAAAGCGTGGCCGAGATACGCTGGGCGACAACTCGCAACCGCCGATCCTCGTCCTTTCGGCACGTGTAAACAAAACCGTTATAAAAACATTGACGGGCCATAGCTGCTGCGAGTGATAGTTCGACACGTGGTAGACGGCCAACGTAGAGCTCGTCCAGCAGCCTTTGTCGCAGCGCGGTCAGTTCTTGTTCGATTTTGTAATCGCTGATCGGTGTGCGGCCCAGCAGTTCCAGGAAGAGATCGCCGGCACATCCAGCGGAGGTAAATCCCGTTGTTCGGTCGCCAGTCTCACGAAGCGTTTCTATTAGGGGCACCTCTCGCCGGATGAGACGCAGCAACGGATGCAGTAATTCCTGCGCATCCAGATCACCGCGGCGCAGTGCGTCGCGCAGTATCTGGAGCAACTCCGTTGTAGCCGGAGCCTCTCGCCATTCAGTCAAAAGCATCGCCACGGCTTGCAGCGTTGGACCATGAGCCGGCGCATGCACCAGGCCGCGCGCAAACTGGTCCATCGCGAGATGCGGTTGACTCGTTCTCTTGTAAAGCTGGCCCAGGAAGAACCTGGATTTGGCGATCGATCTGCCGGTATCAATCGCCGCGTGGTAATGTTGTTCTGCACTGGAGTGGCAACCCATGCGCTCGTCTATTTGGCCCAGCACGATGTGAGCGTCCGCGAGTGTTGGCTCGCTCGCCAGTGCCTGGCGAAGGTAACCCTGCGCCGCCGAAAAATCTCCCGCCACAAATAACGCGTTGCCTAAGCTCACCAGAATCGAAGGGCGCGAACCACTGTGAACGAGCAGCGGCCGCAGCCTCGCCGCTGCACTTTCTGGCCGGCCCGATACCATCTCGGCAAGGGCTATGTTCTCGATGGTCCACAGTTCACCGGGGTCGAGCGAATGAGCGTGCTTAAACGTTTGGAGAGCTTCCAGGGGTTGCCCTTCTGCAAGTTGTGCGATCCCCAGATCGTTCCAGGGGCTGGGATCGTCTGGACGCGCCATGACCGCCTGCTTTAACAACGGCAACGCCTGGCGGTGAGCGCCTATTCGCGTTAGCGCAACCCCCGCCAACTGAAGTGCTCCGCGTCTTTTCCGCCGCGTGCTCTGATCCAGCGACGCACCGCGCGCTTCACGAATCAGGGCCTGAAGCATCCGTTCATCATCAGTCTCCCACAGCGCAACCACCTCTGCTGGAAAGTCGGGAGATAATGTTTCGGCAACTTCAGACATTACAGAGACGCGAGCTGTCATCTGTGAACATTCGTTGTTCGGGCAGCACAAACGAGCGATCTACGTATCCGGCAGGATAGGCTGCGCCTACATGAAGGGTAGGAATATCACCGGCTACCGCCAGTGCAAGATAGCGGTCGCCGAGCTTGACCAGCAAATTCCGCTCAATCAAATTCTCGAGCGTCACTCGCAACTGCTCCTCGTTAACATCGTGGCCGTTCTCCATTTCCAATTGGCGGCGGATGCTGTTAAGGGAGTTGGCCTGATCGCAAATCAGATAAAGCCGGCGCTCGAGGCCTGTGAGGTCTGTCACTCTTGCCGCCGCGCATTCGCGAGTGTCCACAATGCGCAGTGCATCCCCGATGTTCGTCATACTCAATATTGGAGGCAGCTTTGAATAAAAGCGCCTGCGCCATCGCGTGCACTCGGATCGCAGCGCTCGGATCTCTGGTCCAGCATCAGGCATCGTCGCAAGCAAATCCCCGCTGGGAATCTCGCCGGGTTCCAGATCGGTTTGAGACACGTCGTCGAACCAGTAGGCGAGATCTTCCATGACTTGCTGGTGAACGGGATAGATCCAGAAATGCGGCCAACTGGGAAGGAGCTTCAATCCAAACTCACTCGCGCGTGTGTGATAAGGGCTGAAACGCTGGAAAGCAATCGGTCCAACCTGCGTCGGCGCCTGGAGGTGCTCGAGTTTGGGAATTAAGGCACGCATCTCGTCATACCATTCCGGCTGCTCGTCCGGGAGACCATGAAGGATGGTCCAGAACACGAAAATTCCCAGCTCTCGCGACCACTTCAGCAACTGAATATTAATCGCGGCGGTGGTTCCTTTTTTCATCGCGCGGAGGGCTTGATCGTTGAGGCTCTCCAGACCGGGCTGGAGCCACGTGCCACCCGCTTCTGCCAACAGTCGAAGCTGATCTCTTGAAAGATTGGCTTTGACCTCCTGGAAGAAGGTGAATTTTTCGGGCAGTTCAGCAAGTTGCGGAAGCAGGTTAGGGAAGTACGACTTGTCGAGGATGTTGTCTACGACCGCGAAGCGATGGATCCCATAGCGTTGAGCCAGGGCCGTGAACTCTTGCACGACGCGCTGCGGCGACTTCGATCGGAAAGTCATGGCGCCGCCGTTGAGTCCGCAGAACGTGCAATGCTGAATCTCACCCCACCAACATCCTCTTGAAGTCTCGATTGGCAAGCCCGGAGTGATGGCCGCGTTAATCCGGGTGCGAGCGAGCGTGGCGAAGTAGTCGTCGTAATCGGGTAGCGGATTGGTATCGAGCTTTTCGAAGATTGCACGCGGCGGGTGGGAATCTTTCGCGGGAACCACGTCCAACACTTTGAACCCGTTTCGCTTCGTCTTCTGTGTTCGCGCTCGTTGACTGAATACGCCTTCGGGGAGGAGCTCCGGCGACACGTCCGCGCCTTCTGCCAGGAGTAGTTTGCACAAACGCACAATCAACCCATCGGCCTCGCCGGAAACGACGATGTCAACCCAGGGAAACTCACGCAGGGTTGTCGAACCCATGATCGATTCACAATTAGCGCCTCCGATCATGGTGACGATCGATGGGTCCAGGCCTCGGACCTGGCGCAACAACGCGAGCGCCGCGCAGTGTTGCTGGAAGACCGAACTGCAAGCGACGATGCGAGGCCGCGTCGCGACAATCGATAGAGCGACGCGTTTGACAAACGCTTCCGCGGCTCGCCGTATGGCCCAGAGATCCTCGACCATCCTGGCTATCGCGACTGGATCATTGGGAGTGAAGATTTGCCCCAGGCGGTTCAGGAATACTTCGTGATTCGGATTGAACTCCGGAAAGGCGGCGCCTGCGAAGGTCCATTCGCCGAGTAAGCGCGCAGCTTCGCGTCCGACCCCCTCGTAGTTACCGGGGCCGATCTCATCTGCGAACTCCAGATTGGGATAGAGCACGCGAGTCGCAATTCCATCCCGCTGGAGAATTGCCTTCAAGAGACCCAGGGCGATAGAAGGTGTCGCCAGCGCCCCGTAAGGCATTTGGACTAAGACGACAGGATCCGTTTTCATGCAGCCCTTTCCATGACTTGCTGCGCAACAGGCCGCTCAGCACGGTTGACGTCGAACGGATGAAAAGCGAATCCACCTGGGAAATCGCGCATTTTTGGCAGCGTCGGCGGATCTCCACGCACGGCCAGGCTAATTAGCCTTTGGTCCAATTCCAGCAGTATCTTCCGCTCTTTTAGCCTGGCGATTGAGGCCGTCAGTGATTCAGGACTGACCTCCTCCCCGAAACGCTCGCGCAACTGTTTTGGCAGAGCCGCTGCCGAAGGCGCATAGTCGCAGAGTAGATAGACCTGGCGGTCGATTCCCTGAAGCCGAAAGCTGCGCTCGCTCGCACACGGCCGCGTGTCCAGGAGGCGAATCTCATCGCCTTCCTCATCCATGCAAAGCAGCCGCAATTCGTCCCAGAAAAGTTTTTGCCACTGCTCGACGTATCGCCCGACCGCGTCGATGCCTGGTGTAAGGGAATGTTCATTCTTGAATGACCATTGCCGGTAGTCCGGCTCTCCCTCGTAATTGAAGAAGTAGACCAGGTCCTTCAGATCCTGATCTGAAACAGGATAGATATGTTGGTACATCAATCCCGGCAACAGCTTCAATCCGAATTCTTCCGGGGTATTGTGATAGGGACTATATCGGTCTATGCGAACCGGGTTATACGAACAAGGCGCTTGCAGGTGACAAATCAGCGGCAGCCATTCCGCCATTTCTGCATACCAGTCATCCTTCTCGAGCGGGAAGCGAAAGAGAATGCTCCAGGAAAGGCGTATTCCAAGCTCGCGGCACCACTTGAGCAATTGCACATTCGTCGCGGCGCGGACACCCTTTTTCATCAGCTTCAGCACCTCGGAGTGCAAGCTCTCAATGCCGGGTTGAACCCAGGTTACGCCGGCATCGCGAAGCATCACGACCTGATCGCGCGTGAGATTGGATTTCACTTCGTAAAAAAGTTTATATGGCCCTCCCTTCGCGGCCAGTTCCGGTAACAGAGTTTGGAAATACTTCATATCGATAATGTTATCGACGATTTCAAAGTTTTCTCGCCCATAGCGCGCGGAGAGACTGTCAAGCTCTGCTAGCACTTGGTCCGTAGGCCGGGAACGAAAAGCCATTCCGTTCCCGTTCAGGCCGCAGAATGTGCAGTGCATCTTTTGCCCCCACCAGCACCCGCGTGACGTCTCCATAGACAGAGCCGGAAGTATCTCGTGGCGATAAGGCATGCGCTCCAGAGTTTGGAAGTAAGAGTCGTAGATCGGCGTGGGGAATTGCTCCAGATTATTCGTGATTGCACGGGGCAGGTGTTCGTTGGCCGGATAACCGCTGGTCCGGTGGGCCGGACCGAAAACACCAACGGGCAGCTTTTCTTTCGGAATCGCTCGGCCGTAGGTCAGTGCCAGTCGACACAAATCTGTGATTAGACCATCCGCCTCGCCTGAGACTACGTAATCGACCCAATCAAAACTGCGGTGGGTGGTCAATCCCATGCTGGTCTCGCAATTGGCGCCACCCAGCATCGTCGTAATCTCAGGCGCGATCTGACGCAGTCGTCTCAGTAGCGCCAGCGAGGAAACGTGCTGCTGGAAGGTTGAAGTACAGCCGACGATCCGCGGTTTGAGATCGGCTATCTCGTGGGCCAGATCGTCGACGAAGCGTTCCGCCACACTGCGAACTTCCAGCAATATCTCTCGCAGGCGATCTTTTGATACGCCCTTGTTGGAGAACCTGGTGGAAGCGATCTCGAGGAACGGCTCTATATCTCGCTGATGTTCCGGAAAGGCAGCACTGGCGAACGTCCAGTCGCCCAAACATTCCTGAGGAGGAGTTTCGTCGAATAATCCGGTCCTGGCCCAAAGATTTCGATTGGCGAAATCAAGGTTGGCGTAACGAACTTCTGTAGATATGCCGTCGCGTTCAAGAATAGCTGCCAACAGTCCGAGGGCGACCGAGGGTCGTTGAAGAGCGACATAGGGCATATTGACGAGATAGACGTCAGCCATAAACGGATCTCCTCACCGGCTCTTCATCGAAGAGTCCCCATTGAAAAAGTTGCTGAAGCAAATAGATCGTATTCGCGAGTGGAGCACCCTCACGTTCGAGCTCGAGCGCGATGTCTGCCGCACTTTGTCCGGCATTTCGAGCCACGTGCTCGGCAACGCCGGCGAGACCTTTCGGGTGATCGAGAGAAATCCGCGTCCAGGGCGACGACAAAATCGCACGCTGTTCGTCTTGCACAAAGTGGACGTCGGGGCGAAAAGAAACAGCCTGGTCCAAGTCCAGCCGGGCGTGCATGTTCTGCTCAATCATTCGCGCCATCTCCTGGCGCAAGTGTTCTGCATCGCGAAATATCACGTCGTCGAGTTCCCAGTAACCAAGCGGCCAGCGATCATTGGCGCCGCAAGGAGTGATCAGCCGCAACCTGCGTTCGACAAGATTTATGAGGAAGCCCGATACACAGGCGATTGTCGAGGCACGACCTTCCTCACTTAGCGCGTGCCCTTGCGGGGCTCGCCGCGTCAACGCATGACCTGCCCGCGCTTTCGGATTACCGGATTCCTTGTTGAGCGGCAAAAGCTCAACGCGCAGAAGTTCTTCGGGAGTGAAGGCGGCGTGTAGTTTGTCCACTATCTTTGCTGACAGGATCGAGAAGCGGTTTAGCTCGCATCCCTTTTCAACCGACAAACGAAGAAGCTTACGAGTACGCTCGGCATCGCGTAATGGAATCGCCGTGGTCGTCTGTGGAAACCGGCCAAATACATCTGCGAAGTCGGTACAAAACTCTTCGTAGTCCGGGTTGTCCAGCGGTTCGGTGGCCCAGTAGCAGAATCCCCAGCGAGCGCCTTCTCCAATCACGTCCTTAGTTGCGAGTAATATCTCTTTCCACAAAGTACGTGTGCCGGCATACTCGGCCTTTTGTGAAAGCTTGTCAGCGCCTACGCCGCAAAACCAACATCCTACCGAGCACCCGCTACACAGCTCGAAAGCGACGGGGACGTGAACGATGCTCGCATCCTTCGATGGACCGAGTTCGCTTAGGCAACGATTGAATTGCCGGGCCCGCCATGCTCGCATTCGCGGGTTGTGCGACATCGACATCGCCGCGATCTCGGCACGAAACTCCAACTTCTCCAATGTCCAGGCACGATAGCGCCGTACCGCAAGCGGTAGCTGCGAATCGTCTACGAGCCTCGATGGTTCCGGCAGCCCTTTCTGCCACAGCGGCCGCAACTCCTCCGCATCTATGGTGAGATCGTGCTCGCGGGCAAAAGCTAATGGATCGCGCTCCAGTTCCGGGCGCAGGCTTGGGTCGAGATAAATCAATTCAAGCAGTCGTTTGACTTCGCCAATCTGTTGGCGGTAGCTGTGGTCGGCCAACTCCGGATGCCGGAACACGGGTCGAATAGCTTCTTCTTCTGAAGCAGAACCGGTGAAACTGATGCTCACCGTCACGTCAGGCGAAGTGCGTGAAGCTGTCATTGGCCCACGTTCGCTGGACACGGCTCCTCCTCGAGAAGACCTCTTTGGAAGAGGTTGTTCAACAGGTACAAGGTATTTTCGAGAGGGACGTTTTTTTCAAGCTCCAACCTGAGAGCGACATCCTCAGCACTGCCGGGCCGTTGGGCCACCTCCCACGCCACCTGATTTAAGTCAGGCAAACTTGTTACATCGTGGTTTATGAACCTTGATTGGATTTGCGGAGTGCGGCCGTCGCTATCGACGCCCCACGTCAAGTCGCTGCGGAAACGAACCTCGCGCTCGAGCTTTACGTGAGTAGGCATGTGTTCGGCGATCATTCGATTCATCTGACGCCGGAGATCATCAGCGTCCGCGAACACTCGCTGATCGATCACCCAATGACCCAGGGGCCAACGATCGGAAGCATTACACGGCGTGATCAACCGAATCGTGCGGTCGACCATGTTCAGAAGAAAACCTGATACGCACGAAGTCGTCGAAGCGACATCGGCGTCATGAGTCGAATGACCGTTCGGCGGCTGTCGTTGGCGAGCGCGGCCCGAAAAAGCTTTTGGTATTCCTGCTTCCTTATTCAGAGGCAGAAGCTCCACGTGCAGGAGTTCTTCAGGACTAAACTCGCCATAGATCGAGCGCAGGATTCCAATCGTCAGGATCGAGAAACGATTGAGCTCGCAACGCTTCTCTCTTGACAGCTTGAGCAAGGCCTTCGTGCGCTCCATGTCCTTCCAGGCGATAGCAGTCGTAGTTTGGGGGAAGCGGCCAAAGACATCCGCAAAATCACAGCAGAAGGCCTCATAATCCGGATTGTCCAGAGGATCCGTTGCCCAGTAACAGAAGCCCCAGCGCGCGGCATCACCAATAACGTCGTGAATCGCGAGCAGCGCTTCCTGCCACAGATGCTTGATCTCGGCATAATCGGCTTTCTGAGATAAGCGCTCTGCCGAGACTGAACAGAACCAGCATCCCACGGAACAGCCAACGCACAGTTCAATGGCTACGGGAACATGGACCAGACTCTGTCCCTTAGCTGGTCCTAACTCGCTGTTGGTCCGCGCTATCTGTCTTTTGCGCCAGGCCGCCATACTCGGGTCAACTGGATGGCTGGTCGACATCCACTCGCGTGAGAACGCGATTTTTTCTTTCAGGAAGGCTGAGAATCGCCTCAGAGGTAAGGGAATGTCCGGCAAAGGACGGCCGGATGCGTGGTCGTTGCGGAGGGTTCGGACGGCATCCGTGTCCCACAATAGCCGCAACTCTTCCGGATCTGCCTCGAGTCCGAACTCCGCGACCGCACTTCTCGGATTTTCCCGGAGAGCCTCACCAAACCGAGGGTAGAGTTGCAAGATCTCCGCGAACCGTTTCGTGTTTCCCAGTTCGCGAAGATACTCGTCACTCGCTAGATCGGGACGGCAAAACGCTGGGACAATTACACCCTCAGTCATGTGCGATCACCGTGGAGAGGCATAGGAGCCGGTTCGGCTTAGCCGGCAGAAACGAACATTCCAGGCACAAACAAGACAGCCGCCTGGAATGCTCCAGACTCTGTCTCGGAAAGTCTTTCGCGACAACTCGGAATACGAGAAGAAACTTATGTAGCGACGACGACGACGCCGACCTCAACCGCACCGACGTTGGCATTAACGCCGGCATTAACATTGACGCCGCCGTTTGTGTTGGCGTTGACGTTTGCGTTGACGTTGACGTTGGCGACCGAATCTCCGGCTTGTATTGAGATTACCGCCGCGGCCAGTGCGTCATGAGTCATTGCTGTCGGGTCAAACGCGGACGGCTTGTGCGGGATGACCACGTGTTGGTGGATCTCGGTATCCCGAACCAGCCGTATCTCGTGTCCCAGCGGGATCACGGCAATGTATGGCGCACGCGCGTGAATGTCGGCTATAGCCAGCGTCATCTCGCTCTGATGAGGCAGCTTAACGTAGTGAACGTTTTCTGTGTTGTATAACAGGATTACTTCCATCGCGTCGGGCAACATTATCCCATCGGCTGCCAGAGCGGCCTTTGGATCCGCTTTGAACTGTTGTTCGAAATCCGGATCCTGCCACATGCGAGCTACGATATTGGCGAAGATGACCTTGCCCTTATCACCGTAGATAGGCATAGATGTAAACCTTTCATGTAAGGCCAGCGAAGAGGAGCGGTTCTTCGGGCGGTGGGATGCTGTGCGCAGCGTTACCTGCGGGACCGATCCTTCCCAAATGCAAGCATACTGCTTTTTATGCCCTCGTTCGTGAGTAGGGAACGAAGACTACTTCCGCGTTTGAAAGGTGTCAAGCAAAAACGGTATTTGCAATTGTCCGGTCAGGCCGATCCGAGATTGAGTTCACATCGTCCGGCTCTTCTCGCAAGAGTCCCTCACGAAACATGACCTGAAGTGCAAAGAGCGTCAGGGCTTGCGGAATCGAACGGCGCTCGAGTTCGAAAGCAATATCGGTAGCAGTGCTTTCGCCGCGGTCGATCATTTCACCAAGGAGCGGGAGTTCTGTAAGAGGGTTGTATCGATGTGTAATCCACCGCGACGTCAGGCTGTGTGTCCCATCATCATTGGCCTGTAGCCGGAGGTCACGCCTGAATTTTACGATGCGCTCCAGGTCAAGCTCGACCGCCATTTGCTCCCGAATCATCTGCTGCAAGATTGTCGATAGATCTTCCGCACTGGAAAAAGTCGCTTGCGCAAGCGTCCAATATCCGAGCGGCCAGCGCTCATCAGCGTTACAAGGAGTAATTAGACGAACGGTGCGGGTGACAAGGTTGATGAGAAACCCCGACACACAAGCGATCGTCGAAGCATTCTCGGGCGGAAGCAATACGTGACCTCGAGGAACTGTGTGAGTGCGCGCGTTGCCGGAAAAAGACTTGGGTAGGCCCGACCCTTCGTTCAGCGGAAGCAGAAGGACGTCGATCAATTCTTCGGGTGAAAACTCCGCCATGAGACGCCGCATTTCGCCGCGCGAGAGCACAGAGAAACGCACGTAGGTGAAGCGCGCGCGCGAACGCTCCAACAAATCGCGAGTCCGGGCCGGGTCGCGCAGCGGGATGGCTGTTGTGGTTTGCGGAAAACGTCCCAGATAGTTCTTGAAGTCTGCCGCGAACTCGAGATAGTTGGGGTTATCGAGCGGATCTGTCGCCCAGTAACAGAAGCCCCATTTCACGCCGTCGCCGATCACCTCACGCAGAACTTGCAATATCTCGCGCCAGAGTCCTTGCAGTTGGCCATAGTCCGCGTGACGAACAGGACGCTTGCCGCCCAGACCGCAGAACCAGCAACCAACCGAACAACCTTCGCTTAGCTCAAACGCCACGGGAGCATGGACTATTTCTACCTCGCGCTCAGGGCCAAGCTCGCTTGCACAACGCGCAATCTGCCGTCGTCGCCAGATTGCCATTGTGGAGTTAGAAGGCTCGCTTCGTTCACGTATACTTCGGCGATCGTTGATTCGCCGCTGCTCGCGCTTCATAAACTCCCGCATGAGAGGAGAGTGGACGTCTTTGTAATTACGATCCCATACGGGCCGCAGTTGATCCGGATCCACTTCGAGGTCGTACTTCTTTACGGCGCGAACGGGATCGCTCTCAATCTGCTCGCGGAACTCCGGGTCAACACGCCACAGGTCGACGAAGCGCTTCACATGTGCGAGCGCAGTTTTATCTACTCCTGTAGCACGCTGTGGTTGGGCCAGTGGAGGTTCGGCGTTTGTCATCGCAGGCTTTTCCTGAACATCACTTGATCAAGCTGATTGATGGAAGCCTAGAAGCGCGAGAATGAGTGGAACATAGGGATCAATTCATCAGATGTCAACGTTCGTAATGACAATTTCACCGGCGAGCAGCCATTTATTGCTTGCTGCGTGGAATGCAAGGTGATAGTGTCTGCGCCCGAGATGTGAGTCATGCCCACCGTTTCGCTCGTTTATCTACCTTACGGACCGCTCGAGCGTCCTTCGCTCGCCTTCAGCATCCTGAGCCCCGCTCTGCAACGAGCCGGTATCGATCATAAGTTGCTCTACGCTAACTTCGCATTCGCTGAATTGATCGGAACTGCGGCGTATCACAATCTGGCGTGGGTGCGCGAGGAGATGGTTGGCGAATGGACCTTCGCAGGAGCGGCGTTCCCGGACTTTCATCCTGACCACGATGCCTATCTGGATGCGGTAGTCGCTGTTCACCAGGCGGAAGTTCCTGACGGCGATCCGGAGACGATCAGGTGCAACCTCTGGCAAGTGCGCAAACTCGCCGAGCAGTACATTGAAGAACTGGCCGTGAGGATCCTGAATGAAAAACCCCGGATCGTGGCCTGCACTTCGTCCTTCAACCAGAACTGCGCAATGCTCGCGTTCACCCGCGTGATCAAGCGACTCGATCCTTCTGTAGTAACAATCGTGGGCGGCGCAAATTGCGAGGCCGAGATGGGCCACACGATGGCCTGCCATTTTCCGTGGCTCGATTATGTGGTGTCAGGAGAAGGTGAAGAGATCTTTCCCGCGCTTTGTCGCGACATACTGGAGAATCGAAGACCCGATCCTCCGCCCTACGGCGTCTTCGGCGAACACAACAGGCGCGAGCGAGCCGGCGATCGATCACGTGGATTTGACCGCGCCAGCCTGCAAGATCTCAACCAGTCTCCCGTACCGGATTTCTCTGCTTATTTCGACGAGTTGAGCCGGTTCAGACACAAGCATTTGATCAGTCCGGGCTTATTGATCGAGACCGCGCGAGGGTGCTGGTGGGGCGAGAAGCAGCATTGCACATTTTGCGGGTTGAACGGCGGCGCCATGGCGTTTCGCTCGAAGACGGCGGAACGGTCCATCGAGGAATACCATGAGCTTGCCGAGAAATACGGCATGAGCCGTTTTCTGGTGGTGGATAATATTCTTAGCCTTAGTTCTTTCAACGACCTTTTGCCGGCGCTGGCTTCATCACCCGTGCCGTTCGAGCTCCTGTTCGAGATCAAAGCCAATGTTCAGTACAAACAGCTCGAATTGCTGCATGATGCCGGCGGCACCTGGATCCAGCCAGGCATCGAGGCGCTCCACGACGACCTTCTCGCTTTGATGAAGAAAGGGACCAAGGGATGGATTAACGTGCAGCTTTTGAAGTGGGCTCGGACCCTCGGGCAGCACGTATCATGGAACCTGCTTTGCGGTTTCCCTGGAGAGCGTGATGAGTGGTTCGCGGAAGTCGCGGAGTGGCTACCGCTGATCGAACACTTGCAGCCGGCCAAAGACGTCCGCCGTATTCGCTTCGATCGTTTCAGCCCGTATCAAGCGCGGCCATCCGAGTATGGCCTCGAACTTCGTTCGGCATGGCCATACCGATTTATTTATCCGTTAGCTGAAGATGATCTTCAGGGGCTGGTCTATATTTTCGAAGCTGTTGATAATCCAAAACAACGGACCAGCGTCTTCGTTCTTGACGGGCATGACCATCTGCCTTCGCTCGGCGGACCCGGACGCGACGCGTTGCAAGCGTTGGTGTATGAGTGGAACAAGACCTTCCTCGGGCCGCTGCCCGCGCTGCTGTGCATGACTGAGCAGAGCGACAGAACTTTCATCTACGATACACGTCACGTCGCACCGCAGCGTACGACCCTGCTCACGGGCATTACTCATCGAGTTCATCGTGCGCTGGATTCGGCCGCGCGCTTGCCGTCCGTTGTAACGACGGTTAATGCGGATGGCGGTGAATCCGTCGATGCGGCCGCAGTGCAAGCCGCCATTGAGGAACTGATAGACCGCAAGCTCGTGTTGCGCTTTGCCGATCGTTACCTGGCACTGGCCGTCCGCGGCGAGGTGCCTGTGTTGCCAAAGCGAAATGAAGACGGATATCCGGGCGGGTGGATCGAACGTCGTTCCGAATTGCCGACTCTCGAAAGTCAGGTTGCCTGGGCCAAGCCATCGCCCGCCACAGTTCATCAGGTCGCCCAGCAACACTCCTTGTCGCCGAAAGGCCTCGCCTCAAAAAACTAACTGGTTTCTACTTCGAACCGATCGAAGGTAAGCGCCACATGTCCGATCTCTGCCTCGCCCATCTCGCTGCCGCCCACTGATCGCAGGCCGGCGCGACTGGCTGCTCGGCGGAACCGTTGCGGTTCCATGAGGTATTGATTACTGAAACCATGTGTAGCGTCGAGGATCGTGATCTGACTGCGCCCAAGATTGGCCGCGCCGGTTTCCGCTGAAACGCTGTGCGCTTCGATGACTATCCATCCATGTTTTGTGATCAGTGGACGCCAGGCTGAAAGCAATTCGACGAGGCTCTGTTCTATCTCGGGCGCGCTGATGAGCTCACCGCCGTCTGCCACAAAGACCAATGCGCCATCGTCTTCCGTTGAGTTGACAGTGAACTTTGGTTTCCGGAAGCGACGGTTGTGAATGACAGACTTTGTAAGGAACAAGCAATCGCCGCAGGAGATGCCATATTCGTGGAGCATGTTCTTGATAGCGGCAGGTTCGCCGATATCGCCGGAAAGCACGATGTTTGGAATGCTTAAGGACGTTAATGCCGACGCAGCGGCTTCTCTCGCGATCCGGTTCACGTCGAGTCCGACTGCTATAAGCGGCCGCTCTGATAAGCGACTGCCTCGTTGCGTCTGTTCGACGATGGCTTTCCAGGTTATTGCCAACAGGTTCCCGTTTCCGCAACCCACGTCTACAAGATAGATCGGTTGTTCTGCCAACGGTTGATTGAAAATCGGTAAGACGAGAGCGAGGAAAGGTTCGCGACAGGTTTGATTGAAGACCTCTCCGCTGAAACGGATGTCGAGGTTTCGATCAAGGTGCAGTTCGTCTCCGCGCTCGTCGAGTCTATTGAGATTTGTCGATTCTCCACTGAGAAGTTCACCTGCTCGCGACAATGTCGCCAGGTAAGTTAGCGGGTACCAGTATTGCGGCTGCATCAGCGCTGCCATAACTCCTTCGGCGGTCCAGTCCGACAAACCGTCTTCGTGTTGCGCCCAACCGATGCGGCAGAGGAACCGCGTGAGGAGCTCCGCATTTTCACCAGCCGCGACAGGTAGCTGACGATGAACATCGGCCTTGTCGGGCAAAAGCCGTAAACGCTCGAGCAGAGTAAGATGGCCCGCGGCTACGAAGCCGTCGAGATGCGCAGACACTCTGGAAAGGAGCGCATATTCCTGCTTGCAAGCAGCAGATGATATTCCCCAACCCCGCGCGGCGTTTTCCAATAGCTCTTTCTCTTCGGGCAAGAGGTTGGCCGGCGGGAAAACGGTTTCCGATGCGAGCCGGTGAGCCGTTCTTAGACCAGCGTGGCTGTGGTTATAGAAATGAGCATACTTCGGCAACTCACTCGCTTCGGGCGTCAGCCGTAATTCCATGTCGTCGCCGATTGCCCCGGTACGAAGGAGCCAACCCTGCAACGACAGGAGCTTTAGCATCACGTGAAGGTACCCGCGGCGGCAGTTGGTCCGCGCAACTATTTTGCCGGCAGGAATACCCGGTTGGTGTGCGATTTCGTCGAGTATTCCTTGCTCGTGAAGCGCGCTGATGGTAGTGCCGAGCGCGATTCCGTCGATATGCGTGGAAACCTGGTTCCAAACCTTCTTTCGCAGGCGTGATGTCTCTTCGTGAGAGAGTGCGAACAGTCGTTCGGACCCGATGGACATTTTAGATCTCCGGGTTTACTTGCATGGCGACGGCAGTGCGTTGTGGGTTGGCAGATCGATGAGTTGGTCTTGATAAAAACTCCTGGACCACAGGAATAAGACTGGCAGGGTCGAGGAGGAAAGCGCCATGTCCGAAGTCGCTCTCCAGTATCGTGTGCTCAGCGGGAATGTTGTTCGCATTCAAAGCGGCGCGCATTGGCTCGATCGCCTCAGGAGGATATCGCCAGTCTGAGAGATAGCTGACCAGAAGGACGTTCGCGCGTACCGCAGCGAGCGCTTCAGTCAGGTTGCTGAAGCCGTTGGTGAGATCAAAGTACGTCATTGTCCGCATCAGGTAGAGCAGCGAGTTGGCATCAAAGCGAGTAGAGGCTGATGCTTCGATGTTTGCGAAAAATGCTTCGGCCGCGAAATCGTTGTCAAAACTGTAGCTGTAGTTATTGCCGTTAGCCAGCAGCCTGCCAAACCTGCTCGCCAGTTTATCGTGGCCCATCCAGATTAGAAGGCCGAGTGCAGTGGATAGGCCCAGCCCCGTTTTTGGCGGCGCGTTGTCGTAATAGTTGCCCTCGTTCCACTGCGGATCGGCAGTGATCGTGCGACGCAAGATATGCCACAGAGCAATTGTGTATGCGGAGCAACTGGGAGTCGCTCCGATCACCACGGCCCTGTCGACCGCGTCAGGGTATCGTCGCGCCCACTCCATCACTTGAAAACCACCCATGCAGCCGCCGATTGCAGCATAGAGACCCGAAATGCCGAGGTGGTCCAGCAACTGTCGTTGCGCCTGCACCATGTCCCAGATTGTGAGGACGGGAAAGCTCATCGCGTAAGGTCTGCCAGTGCTCTGGTCGATGCTGGAGGGGCCGGTGCTGCCACCGCAGCCGCCGAGCACGTTGGAACAAATCACAAAATAACGATCGGTATCCAGCATCCGCCCAGGACCGATCACGGCATCCCACCAGCCGGCCCTGGCATCGGTGTCGTGATGTTTGCCCGCCGCGTGGGCGTCCGCAGTCAGACCATGACAGACCAAAATCGCGTTAGTTCGATCGCTGTTGGGCTTGCCGTAACACTCATACGCCAGTGTGAAGTCGGAGATCTCCTTACCGCATTCCAATTGAAGAGAACGCATCCGAGCAAACTGGGTGTTTACGATAATGTCAGGCATTACGGTTTGCAGGATCTGTGGAACCTGAGCACTTGCCGGCAAAGCTTAACTTCGTCGTTGCGCTTCCCGCAATGCCGTGTCAACATTTTTCTGCGTTGGTCCGTACCCCGCGTGGATTTACTTTCTTGCAATCCACGAGAACCCTCGTACAATCCGAACGAAATCCCGATAACAACCCGAAACCACAGAGGGAACTATGACTCGCATACTCACCACCTTCATTGCTCTATCGCTTCTCGTTGTGCTGGCCGCGTGCGGCAGGAGTCAGGACGCGGCGCGCGCGGAGCTCGCACGCATGAACGTCGCATTTACCGATAGGGCTTTCGTAGAGAGCGCACGAGAGGGGAACGCGGCTGCCGTAGCCTTATTCATCGACGGCGGGATGGACCCAAACACGAAAAACACCGCGGGCCAGTCGCCGCTCGAAGCCGCGGTGCTG
>DASRIM010000325.1:0-5942 GCA_035649995.1 Pyrinomonadaceae bacterium
ACTGATTATTCGGAAGTCAGGCACGATAACGGGCTGCCTCGCATCAAGCAGTTCTTCGCCGGTGACAAATACACCCTGAAGGGATTTCCCAACACGCAGGTATTCGACTTAGAGGGCCTGCGCGGCCGCGTGCGTTCTTCGTCGTACACACCCGAGCCGACGGATCCCAGGTTCGAGCCGATGATGCGCCAACTCGAAATCGTCTTTGACAAGCATCACGAAAATGGATTTGTTCATTTCGACTATGAGACAAAGGTCTTTTATGGCCAGCTCTCAAAATCACTGTGAAGTAAAGGGTCCGCCAAATGACGGAAGATCGACGCCGTAATCAACGCCAAAAGGTTCTTCTGGAAGCAAGGTGGGCGAGTCTGTCAAAGAGACATGAGGCGCGCGTCGACGACGTCAGCCTGAGTGGCTGTTTCGTGAACACTTATGGACCAGTAGAGATTGGCGAGCCGGTCAGTCTGAGCATCCGTCGTCACTCAGGAGAATGGTTGGCGGTGCGAGGTTACGTCGCGACCTATCAACACGGCGTCGGCTTCGGCATGGCCTTTACCGATCTGACCGAAGAGAACGAGAAAGCGTTGGTCGATCTGATCGCTTCGGGCGGTTAGCAGTCAATGCTTGTTTCGCTTTCGCCGCTTTTCGTCGTAGAAAAGGATGCTGAAGATCAGGCTCGCTCCCGCCGCCGCCGCGAGTAAGAACAAGATCATCGCGAATCCCGGATAGCCAAAAATTCGAAACGACGTCTCTACTCGCATCATCAGAGCAGCGCCGACAATCAGAGCGGCGACAACAAGCCCCAACGTAATTCGATTAGCTACCTTTTGCAGACCTTCGAGAACGACCTTCTCGTCGATCGCGTCGACTCCGATCCGCACCTCGTTGTTTCCGATTGCGTCGAGGATCTTGTTAACGCGGCGCGGAAACGTCTCGGCAAACTCCTTTAAGTCGACGACGCCCGCCAAAAGATTGTTTGGCGACATGCTCCTGATGATGTTTCTTTGCAGGATCTCATTGGCGCGTTCGCGAATGATGGAGTTCGGATCGAAGGTCGAGTCGAGTGTGTAAACGACCCGATCTAGATTCAAGAGAGCCTTGGCGATCATCGTGAACTCGGCGGGCAAGCGGAACCAGCAATCAGCCGAGATGCGCGTGATTTCGAGCGTCACCTTGCCCGCGTTGAGCTTGCTTAGAACGGCATCAGAATTATCCGAGACTAGATCCGTGATTCGTCGTTGAAAGCTGATCCGGTCGAAACCTTCCTTCGGTTCGCCCATCTTGATCGCAGCTTCGGCCGCGACTTCGCCACGTCCCTCGCTGATCGCGAGCATCAGCCGCAGCAAATTGTCCTGGAAAGTTCCGGTCACGCGTCCGACCATGCCAAGGTCGATCAACGCGATGCGATCGTCATCGGTGAGAAAAACGTTGCCCGGATGCGGATCCGCATGGAACAAGCCGTCGACGAGAAATTGCTTTAGATACGCACTGAACAACTCATGCGCCAAAAGGCCGCCGTCGATCTCGAGCAACCGCAGTGGATTCAGGGCCGTGATCTTCTTTCCCGGGATGTACTCCATCGTCAACACGCGTGTGGTGGTGAAATCGTCGATGGGCTCGGGAATAATGATGTTTTCAAACTCGGCGAGATTCTGGCCGATGGTGTGGAGGTTGTTCGCTTCGATCGTGAAATCGAGCTCGCGCAACAGGCTCTTGCGAAGATTGACGAGCATGTTGTCAAACTCGTATCGCCGGCCCAGTTCGGTGTGCTGATCGAGAAAGTGCGCGATCTCGCCTAACGCTTCGAGATCGCCGACGATCAACTCTCGTATGCCTGGACGCTGGACTTTTACGACCACCGCGCGCCCGTCGCGCATGTACGCGCGATGTACCTGCGACAGTGAAGCGGCGGCCAACGGCGCCGAATCGAAATCAGCGAACGCCTTCGAGATGCGCACGCCTAACTCGCCGGAGACGATGCGTTCGACCTCTTCATAAGGGAACGGCTCGATCTGATCTTGCAGGCGTTCCAGCGCGTCGAGATATGGACCTGGCATCAGGTCGGCGCGCGTGGACAGGAGTTGGCCCAGCTTTATGAAAGTAGGACCGAGGTGCTCGAGATCTTTGGCGAGCTCTTCGGCTGGAGCCGCGGCGCCTGATTCTTCGGCGATCTCATCCGGAAGGACGCTGTCTTCCAGACCCGCCGCGCTAATCAGATCCGAGCGGCCATATTTGATAAGAAGTTTGGCGACGTCTTTGTATCGTTTGAGTCGCTCAGGTTTAAGTGAAACTACCATCCGGTGAAATCCTCAAGGTCCATTGCTTGAGGGGGAAAGGCCGAGGGGAAGGGCCATTATTAAATGAAATTTGTGTCACTTCGGTGTCGCCGTGGGCCGAGCCGCGGCGCGATCGATGGCCTGTCGTAGACCATCGGCGCTGAACACTTTCAGACGCACTCCATTTACGAAAATCGTCGGCGTCACGTCGACGCCATACATCTCGCCGTCTTCAATGTCGTGTTTGACTTCGGCAGCATAAGTGCCGCGATCGAGTGCGGCGTCGAAACGCGCGCGGTCCAGGCCCAGCTCCGTCGCGTACTTCTTCAACGATGCAACGTCGAGCGCCTTCTGACGCGTAAAGAGCAACGCGGCGTACTCAAAGAATTTGCCCTGCGCGTTCGCGGCGTTCGCGGCCTCGGCGGCCTTGCGCGCGTGCTCGTGGCGGTTCAAGGGGAAGTCTCGGACTACTAACCGAACCTTGTTGCCGTAGGACTTCATCACCTCTTCGAGTACAGGATGCATCGCAGCGCAGGCGGGACATTCGAAGTCCGTGAACTCCACGATCGTCACCGGCGCATTTGCATCGCCGCGAGCGGGATCGTCGTCTACGCTGATGTTCTGAACGGGTTGGTCAGGCTCGGTAATCAACCACCGAATGTCGGCGTTCTTGCGCAGCCGGCCCGAGAGATCATTCTCGAGACGTGTTCGCTCCTGTTCCTGCAGATAGTTGGCGACCGCGTTGCGTACGCTGTTGAGATCTCCGTTTATGCGCGCCTTATTTTCGTTGTAGAACTTTACGACTTCAGCTTCCGTCGGCGGACGAACTTTGTCGCTCACCTCGCTTCTAACTATCTCTTCCGGTCCGACGTTCCGCCGTCTTGATTCTTCGAGCAACAACATGTTGTTGACGAGGAGGTCGGCCTGTCTCTTTGTCAGTTCGTAAGCCTGGAGTTTGAAGTTGTAAATGATTGGTTTGAGGCGCTCGTTCAAAGCTCCTGCTTTGAGGGGTTGGCCTCCGATCGTCGCGACGACTGCTTCGTTGTTCAGGTTCGGCGTGTTAATGTCTACGCCCATCACGACGGGAATGGTCTTTCGCAGTCTGTCGACGAGATCGTCGGCGAGCTTCGCTTCAGATTCAGCTTGCAGGTAGGCCGCGGCTTGTTGGTTCGCGGTAGCCGCATCGACGCCTTCGAACTGCATGCGCTGCTCGTCGATTAACTTTTTGATCTGGGCGGCGGTGGGAACAGGGATGCGTTTCGTTACCTCCGTCTCGTAAAGGCGATGCGTGTCGATGCGGCGCTTGTTAGCTTCGACTTGCAGGAGGATCGTGTTGATTTGGAGATCGAGTATCTCGTTGCGCGCTTCGGCGATCTTCGTTTCGACCTGATCGAGTTGCTGGCGCACGTTTGGTTCGAAATCGGCGGTGGTGAATGTTTGGCCGTTTAGCACGACGACATTGATCGGGCCAGCCGGCGGACGTGCTGGAGCGGGTTTAGCGGGTGCTGCCGGCTGTTCCGTTTTTGGCGTTGCGGCGGCGGGTCTGCGGCTGACTGTGCCACGCCGTTTTGTGCTCTGGGCAACGGATGCAGTCGCCAAAAGTAGAATCAGAGCGAGGGGGCCGAGGGCATATTTCATACGGAGTCTCGTTCGTTTTTGAGCGGATGATAGAAGAACTGTGGGTTAGAGCACAAATACAGCTTTGGCGCTGCCTTCGTTGGAGGGCAGCGCCAATGAGCTGGAGCACAGTGAAGTAAACAAACAGTTAGTGGTTGCGTTAATGAAATGGTTCGCGTTTAGTGATAGCGAATGATGCTTCTGCGCCGGCGTTTGACCGGGGTTCGGATTGACAAAAGGTCGCTGTGGCGGCCGTTGAGAATGAATGCGAGACCTTGATGGGTGACGCCGAGGAGGCGAGCGGCGCGAGTGACGCTACCGCCTGAATCTTCGAGCGCTTTGCGGATCAGGCTTCCTTCGTAGCGAAGGACTTCCGCATCCAGCGAAAAGCCTGGCTGCATCATAACTTCCGTTTGCGATGAACTATTGCCTCCCTCATGCTTCCCCGTCGCCGCGAGCACGCGCCGCGCGCATTCGCCCAAGCGAATCATGAGACTTCGGTTCTGCGAATGGGTCAACAACGACTCGGCCTTGCGGTAATATTTTTGTAGCGTCTGTTCTGAAAGATATAAGTTTAACTCTTCAATCGCCGTCACAGCAGCGATGCCACCACGGTCCGGGTTCCCCGCGGTCTGCGCAATATCGATAGCCTGGTCCAATGTGGTCTTGGCCATTTGAGGTTGCTTCAAACGGGCTAGCGCTTTTCCGTGGGTTGTGAGCGCTTCGACGAGCAGTGTCTGTTCACCACCTCTCTTCAACGAACGAACAGCGGAGCGGGCAGCCCTCTCTGCTTGCTCGTATTTTCCTTCGAGCAAAAAGGCTTGCGCTCGACTGTCTTCAGCACCAGCAGCGCCACCATGGTCGCCGACGCTCAAGTGCAACGCACGCGCACGAGCGAGATGTTCCTGTGCTTCGCTAAATCTACCGACGGTTGCGAAGAGAAATCCAACGTTATTTTCGACCCGTCCCTGAAACCGGCGATGACCAGCCTGTTCGAAGTGATAACTGGCGGCCGCGTATTCGACCAATGCTTTATCTATATATTCCTCGCGATTCTCGGAAGTGCCAAGACTTCGCAACAACGTGGCATATGAGTTATGAAACTTTCCTTTCAGCGCGTGATTCGTGCTCTCGTCAAATAATGGTGCCGCTGCCTTATAGATACGCAACGCATCGCGGTCCCGTGTCGCAGCGCGTTCTACCATCGCGCTGTTTGAGAGTGCTCGAAGCTTCTGTTCGCTACGGCTATCACCCAGGCTATCGAGGACCAATCGCAAGGTAACTCGCGCTTCATCAAGCGCGCTTTCGCGCCAATAACAAATAGCGAGATCCACTCGCGCTTCGGCGGCCTTCTCGGTCATACCGAGAGACTCAAAAATCGTGGCGCTTTCGCTTACTAGATCTTTTGCTATCTCTTGAGCGCCCGGCAATTGCTTCGCACTACCGAGCCATCCCGTCAAGGTTCCAGTACGTAAAAGCAGTTCGGCTTTAGCTTCATGAGACAGGCCTTCCGTTTCTGGGCGATGAGAGAGGCCCTTCCAAAAGGGCAGAAGGATGTCGGCAGCGCGTTCAAATTCGCCGGCTTCCTCCAACCCACGGGCCAATTCACACAACGGGATTACGTTGTCGATAACCGAAATTTCGGCCCCACTCTGAAATACGGATGTCTGCAAATCCATAAGGGCTCTCCAGTTTTACTCATAGGCAAGGAACCTTGCAAAGCCTATCAATTGACGGATATTATCACTCACAACCAATTAATCTACTTGGTTAACACACACCACCTCACCGGCTTTGACTACAACATTCTTGAGGAGAAGATCAATGAAACTTGTCAAAAACTTCGTATATGCGGTGCTGCTTGTCGCGGCTATTACAGTTAACGTTCGCGCAGGGGAAATGGATACCCCGGCCAACCCGAATCCGAACAAGCTAGTCACGACAACCACGACCGATGAGGGTACCGACCCAATAAGCGATCCTTACACCGGAGATATTACGGCTGAAACGTCTGATTACCTATTTTTCGAAGCGTTGGCAGCCCTGCTG
>DASRIM010000326.1:0-18969 GCA_035649995.1 Pyrinomonadaceae bacterium
CACGAATTCGGCCACCTTTCTCGCAAGCACGGCGTCAGTTCCGGATGGATCTATCGCGTGCGCCAGACGTGGATCCAGGTGCTCGGAAACATGGAGCGGCACCGCGACTACGGGACCGACATCTTCCATAAACTGTTCAACTGGTACGCGCCGTATTTCTACGCGTACTCGTTCGTGTTGAATCGCGCCACGGAACTCGAAGCAGATCGATTCGCCGTGGTCCTGGCAGGCAAACAAAACGCGGCGCGCGCGTTGATCAAGATCGAATTGAAGGGACGCGCGATCGACGACGAATTCTGGCCCGGGTTTTTCCGCGGCGCCGAGAGCGAACGCGACGCGCCGCAAGACGTGTTCACCGCGTTGCTGAAGTGGGTGCGGGAGCCGTTGACCGCCGAAGAAGCACAACGGTCGTTTTCGCAGTCGTTAACTCACAAACATAACTATAGCGATTCGCATCCAGCGCTCGGCGATCGTCTCGAAGCAATCGGCTATCGCGACGTGCGCATGACCTCCGATCTCGATCTGTTTGCGAAGAACACCAGCCAGTATGGCGACGAGTATTTCCTGCGAAAGCCGCCTACGGATTTGATTGCGTCGTGGAACCTCGACTGGCGTGAGGATCTGGGCGAGCGATGGGAGGAAGTGCAGAAGTTTTTTGCAGAATCGAAAAAGGCGCTCGCCGTTCTGGATGCTAAGGCGAAGAACCGGGAGTTGACGATCGACGAACGCCTGGAACGCGCTAACCTGATTGCCAGAATTCAGCGGAAGCCCGCGGTGATTCCGTTGCTGCAAGAGATCGTCGCAATCGAACCGGATCATGCCATTGCGAACTTCGCGCTCGGCGACGCGCTGCTCGAACAGGGCGATGAAACGGGAATCAAGCACCTCGAGGCGGCGATGGAAAAAGACGTCCACTGTGTGCCTTCCGCTTGTGACTCGATCTTTCTGTTTCTGGCGGGGAGAAGGCGTACCGTTGAGGCGGAAAAATACCGCGTTCGGGCGCGGCTGTACCAGGAGAAGGTGGAACGCGCGCGCGAGGAACGCAGCACGATCAAAGAGACGGATCTATTCAAGGCCCATGCCCTTGCGCCTGACGCGCTGGTTGCGTTGCGCGCGCAGCTTGCGGGGTTTTCGGATCTCAAGTCGGCGCACCTCGTGCAGAAAGTCGTCAAGCACTTTCCGGAGGATCAGAGTTACGTGTTGGGGATTATCCGCAAGCGTCGTTGGAACCAGTCACATCATGACGAGTGGGACCGGGATCTCGTTAATCGGGTAGCGCAACAAGTGTCATGTCCGGGGTTCACCTACATCATCGCGCTCGAACAGGAATACAAACCACTCCGGAAAATCTTTAAGGCAATTCAGGGAGCCGAGATCTACCGGGCTCTATAAAGCGAAGGTTCCGTAGAAGGCGCTGTTCTCGCCTGAACGGCTCCAGGGATCGCTTACTTTGTGACCGGCGTAGGAGGCCCTCGAGGTATAGCCGACTTTCCGGTTCTCGAGGCCGACAAGCGGCTTGTACCAGACGAGGTTCGGCATCTTGCAGCAGAGATCGTTCGGCATCGCTTCGACGTTGATCGTCGCGTCGTCAGCCTTCACCGCGTATTCGCGGCCGTTGCGCTCGAAGCTGATCGGCGCGTGACGCACTTCGACGATCTTGCCGAGTGACGCGGCGTATCTTTCTTTCAAAGCGCTCAACATCGCTTCTGACTGCGCGCTCGAAGCCGCGGAGTCGATGATCACTTCCGACTGGCGCGCCGCGTGTTGTTCGGAGAGGTTCGCTTGAGAGTTGACGATCGCGACAGCGCGGACGCTGCTGAGATCGACGCCCTGCCATTTTCCGGAGGTAACTTTCCACGCCATCATCGCGTCGCGTCCGGTGGTGACGATCTCGCCGTTGTAGTGGCACGCACCTGCGAACACGCTTGCCGTGCGAACCTCGACGTAGTCGCCGCGCACGCTCACGTTTTCAGCCTGCGAACTGAAGACCAGCGCGCTCACCGCCATCACCATTGCCAACATTGCAAATAATCCCTTACGCATTTCACTCACCTCCTTAACCACAAAAGGCACAAAAGACACAAAAGGCACAAGAGCCGGAACCAGTAAAAGAGTCACTTATAGCAAAGAACAACACTCGAATCGAGCCACCAACTCCCTACCCAAAATTTCTTTTTGTGCCTTTTGTGTCTTTTGTGCCTTCTGTGGTTTACACAGCGGAGCTGTAACACGATCGCCCGGGGCAGCAGGTTTGCGGGTCGACGCGGCGGTTGTCAGGTCCGATTACCTCCTGCGTTTCGCAACACCAGACGTGGTTCGCGGAGTCGAGATACTCGTCGGCGCTCGTAGCCAGCCGGTCGAGCATGAAAAACTTCTTCGACCGCAGCGACCCGCAAAAAGGCGATTCGAACGGTGCGTTTGCGGAAGTCAATTCGTCACCCATGATAATCCTCCAACTGGCGAGTCTCGCATATTCGAAAAAACATTGACCCTTCGCTCGAACCCGGCAAGGACCTCTGGCGAAACTCACATTTTAAAAAAACCTCAAACGCCGGCGGCCTTCGCCAGGGCGCGGCGAACGAGCGTCTGCGCCAACGGCACTTTGTACGCGTTCTTCTCGAGCGGCTTTGCCTCAGCGAGCGCGAGTTTTCCGGCTTCAGCGAGCACGTCAGGCTTCAGCGTCTTGCCGATGAGATAGTTCTCGGCGGCCGGAACACGCCACGGTATCGGAGCAACTCCGCCGAGCACGATCCGCGACGCACGCACCGTTTTATTCGGCGCGATCTGCACTGCCGCAGCGACTGACGCCAGCGCAAAATCGAGCGACTCCCGCTCCTTGAATTTCAAGTACGTCGAACGCGCCGCCAGCGGCGACGCGGGAACGTTGATCTCGGTGATGATCTCCTCATTCTCCAGCACGTTCTCGCGCCGGACATTCCCGTCTGACGGCAGCGTGAAAAACTTGTCGAGCGGAATCACGCGCCTGCCTTTCGCCCCGACAACACTGACGCGCGCACCGAGCGCCAGCAGCATCGGCGCGAGGTCCGAAGGATGCACGATATACGACGGACCACCGCCGATGATCGCGTTGTACTTGTTCTCGCCCGAGTAGGCGTAACACTCGTCGCCGCCTTTCTTCAAACAGATCACTTCTTCGAGCCGAAAGTACCAGCAGCGCGGCCGCTGACAGAGGTTTCCGCCGACGGTTCCGAGGTTGCGAATCTGCGGCGTCGCGATCGACTGAGCTGCTTCCGCGAGTCCAGGGAAGCTCTTGCGCACGCCCGCGTGCTCTTCGAGCTCGGTCAACGTCACGAGCGCTCCGATGCTGAGCCCGCGCGCGGTGAGCGTGATCCGGTTCAGCCCGGGAATGTTTTTCAGATTGACGATGCGCGCCGGCCGAGACGTGTAGTCCTTCATCGTGGTCAGCAGATCCTGACCGCCCGCGAGCGGCCGCGGCGCTTCGTCCATGTCTGACGGCGGAGTCGCGAGACTCAACAGCTTCACCGCTTCGTTAATGGTTTTCGGATTGGTCCATTCAAAGGATTTCATCGCGTTATACCCTCGACTATGCTCTCGAAGAGGAGCCGTTCATTAAAGCCATCAGGATCTTGTCAGGCGTGATCGGAAGCTCACGCAGGCGCACGCCGCACGCGTTGAAGACGGCATTCGCGAGCGCGCCCACGGCCGGGATGTTGCAGCCTTCCGCGATTCCGATCACCGCTTCGCGTTTATCTTCGTCGTCGATGAGCGGGACCATCTCGGGCATCTCGAGCGTTCCCGGGAGCTTGTAGTCGCCGAAACCGGGATTGAGCTGCATGCCCAGGTGCGCGTCCATCACACGGGCTTCGTACAACGCCATTCCCAGCGACTGGATCATGCCGCCGTTGATCTGGCTTTCGAACGTGAGCCGATTCAACGGCAATCCGCCGTCCTGAATGTGGACCATCTTGATCGGTTTGACGAAACCGGTCTCGACGTCGACTTCCACTTCGGCAAAACAAACACCATGAACGCCGCGTCCGGAGAGATCCGAACGCCACTCGCCATGGCCCGTAACGCCCGCCGCGGGCAGTGAAGCGCAAGCCTCCTGCCACGAGAGAGACTTGCCGTTCGCGCTCACTTTCCGATTCGCAAATACGATCTCTTCCGGTTTCGCATTGCCGAGCAGCGGCGCGACGCGCTGAGCGATCAGCAGGCGCGTCTTGATCGCCGCGTCTTTTACCGAGGGCGAAAGCGAGGGCGCCGTCGTCGATCCACCCGAGGGATTGGCGCCGCCGAGTTTTGAATTTCCGATTCGCTCCGTGACGTCTTTGATCCCGAGCCCGAATTCTTCGGCGACGATCGCGCGCGTGTAAGTGCGAGTGCCCGTGCCGAGGTCCTGCGTGCCGACGGCGACCACGACCGATCCGTCGCGCGAGATCGTCACGTCCACTTTGCACTGGTTGTTTCCGGCGCCGCCCCAGATACCGACGGCGCAACCCATGCCGCGCTTCAGTGGACCACGATTGCCGCCCGCGACCGGGTTTCGCCGCGACCAGCCAATCTCTTTTGCGCCGCGGTCCAACTGCCGGTGATAGACCTGATCGCGCAAGTTCTTCTTGCGAAACTCGACCGGGTCCATCTTGATCTTGTACGCGAGCTCGTCTACCAGCGACTCCGCGGCGAATGAAGCCTGCGGGTAACCGGGCGCGCGCATCGCCACCGACGAATCTTCATTGGTGTGCAGCGCGAAAATCTCGCGGTACGTGTCGCCCATTGTGTAGATGAAAGGCTGGCCCGATTGCGATCCCTGGCCGATGCCTCCGAGACGATACTGCCGGGCCTGCAACGCCACGATCGTGCCGTCTTTCTTCACGCCCGCTTTCAGCTTCTGCCACGCGGCGGAACGATTACCCGCCATGACGAACTCGTCGTAACGCGTGAGCATCATCTTCACCGGCGCTTTCGTCTGCTTTGAAAGACGGCACGCGAACATGCCTTCGACGCCGATGCCGAACTTCGAACCGAAACCGCCGCCCATGTGCTCGACACTCGACGTTACGTCGCTCTGTTGCAGTCCGAGCTCCTTCGCGGCGTCGCCGGGAATCGTGAACGTGCCCTGCGTGGACGCGTAGATCGTCGCTGTGTTGCCGCCGCGATAGTCGACGACCATGCCGTGCGTTTCGAGACATGCGTGATGAATGCGCGGCGAGGTGTATTCGGCTTCGATAATCTCGTCGGCAGTCGCGAAAGCTGCTTCAACCTTTTTCAGATCGCCGTTCTTCGCCTTCTCCTGAAGGTTCTGCTCTTCTGCGACGACTTTCGGCGCGCCGGGTTTGATCGCCTCGGTCGCGTGGACAACGTGCGGCAGAACTTCGTAGGTGACTTTGATCGCGCGCAACGCGTCGCCGGCGATCTCCGGCGTCGTCGCTGCAACGGCCGCGACGGGCGCGCCGGCGAAACGCAGTTCAGTCAACGGCGCCTGGATGATGGCTTTCACGCCCGGGATCTTCGACGCTGCATCGGTGTCGAGCTTCGTCACGCGCGCGTGGCCGTGCGGGCACCGAAGAATACGGCCGTACAGCATTCCGGGCAGGCGGTAATCGTAGGTGTAACGCGCCGCGCCCGCGGCTTTCAATGGTCCATCGACGCGCGTCATGCGCTTGTTGAGGAGCGTGTGCTTGTCGTTTGGTCCCCAACCTGGACCAGAGTCTTCGTCGACTTCGATCTCGACCATCTGTTCGACGCCGTTGACGACGCGCGGCACGCGGATCTTCTTTTTCGGTTTAGGTGACGGCGATGGTTGCGCTTGCTGTTGCATCGTGCTCCCTCTCAGATCTGAGATCCTTTGGCGGCAGCCAGTGCGGCTTCGAAGACGCGTGGATAGGTGCCGCACCGGCAGAAGTTTCCCTTGCACGCTTCGCGCACTTCGGCGAGCGACGGATTCGGGTTCTTCTTCAAGTAAGCCGAGATCGTGGTGACGAATCCCGGCGTGCAGAAACCGCACATCAACGCGTCGTGCTCGACGAAGGCGGCTTGCACCGCGTTCGGTTTTTCCGGAGTTCCGAGTCCTTCGACCGTTGTGATCTTCTTGTTGGCGGCGTCTACCGCAAGAACGAGACACGAGTATGCGGGCTTGCCGTCGACCAGGACGGTACACGCGCCGCACGTTCCCATGTCGCACACGAGTTTCGGTCCGGTCACCGCCGGCTCGAGATGATTGCGCAGCGCGTTCAGCAGCGTGGTGCGCGGCTCGACCTGCACCGGGCGGGGCTGGCCGTTTACGTTGAGCACCACTTTGACGTCGCCCGATGCAGCGTTCGGCGTCGTTTGCTGTTCCTCTTTGGCGTCAGCTTCCGTCCACAGGTGATCGGCGATCGCGGCGCCCGCACCGGCGATGCCGACGCCTTTCAGAAACTTGCGTCTACTTGAATCGTGGTTCGCCATAAACAAATTTCCTTGTATTGTTGGCGCTCGACTGGTAAAACCATTTTCGCGCACCACTCTTATGTGTTGAATCAATCCTGGTTGTGTCGGTCGCCATAACTTAGCACAGCGAAGAATCCGCGAAAAGGCATAAAGAGATGATCTTCAGAACTATCGCGTTAGTGTTAGCGCTCGTTCAGTTCTGTTTAGCGGCGCCCGCAAAGACGAATGGCAAGACCGATTGGTCAGTCGGAATGGTCGAGTCGACCCTGAAGCGTTATCCGGCCGCGAAGGATCTCGGATCGTGGGGTTACGCCAGGTCCCTTTACTTGTACGGCCAGTATCTCGTCTACAAACGCACGCGCGAGCCTCGCTATCTCGAGTACATCAAGAACTGGGTCGACTATCACGTCGATGCCGCCGGCGTCGTCAGAAGCACGAACGCACAAGGCGTGGTCCGGGAGATCACGTTCGAGAACCTCGACAGCATGCTGCCCGGCAACCTGCTGTTGATCCTGTACCAGGAAACGAAAGAGCCGAAGTACAAGCTCGCCGCCGATCGCATTCGACGACGATTCAATACTTACCCGCGCACGAAGGATGGCGGCTTCTGGCACGCGAACACGAAGAGCCGCGAATGGCAGTTGTGGGGCGACGGCGTGTTCATGTCGATGCCGTTCTTAGTGAGGTATGGAAATCTGTTCGCAGACAGCAATTATGCGGCTGAAGAGGCTGTAAAACAGTTATTGATCTACGCGAGCCACCTCAACGATCCGAAGACGGGACTGATGTTTCACGCCTACGACGAGAGCGGCCAAACGCCGTGGGCAAACAAGGAAACGAAGACCTCGCCCGAGATCTGGTGCCGCGCGATGGGCTGGTTCGGAATGACGCTGATCGAAGTGCTCGAACTGCTGCCTGCGAACCATCCGAAGCGCCCGCAGTTGATCGCTCAGCTCAACCAGCTCGTGAAAGCGTGGTCCAACTATCAGGACCGGAAAACGGGTCTCTGGTATCAGGTCGTCGATAAGGGGAGCGATCCGAACAACTGGCTGGAGACGTCGAGTTCGAGCATGTACACGTATGTCATCGCGATGGCCGTCGATCGCGGTTACGTGAGCAAGAGTTACCGCAGGGTGGCGGAACGCGGCTACGCGGGCGTGCTGACGAAACTGTCGCTCGATCAGAACGGCGATACCAACATCGTCGACATCTGCGAGGGAACGAACGTCGCGGATCTCGCTTATTACTTCGCGCGCAAGCGAAACACGAACGACTTTCACGGGCTGGGCGCGTTTCTGATCATGAACGAGAAGTTTATGAACAAGACGTTGAAGGGCAGCAGCCGGAGTCTGTGGCAACCGCAGACGAAAAAACCTTGACCTCTTTGCAAATTGGTATTATAAGTTCCGCGCTCGCTCCGAATTGTTATGACCAATTCTAAAGTTCCGCGGTTGAAGATCATTCGGCCGATGCGCTCGGGGCAGACTACCGAACAGGTCGTCGCCCGCGTTTACGAAATGATCAAACGCGATGAGTTGAAGCCGGGTGACCGGCTGCCTCCTGAGCGTGAACTGTCGAAACAGCTCGGAATTAGCCGCCCGTCGCTGCGTGCCGGGCTGGGCTCTTTGATTTCGATGGGTGTGTTGCAATCGCGGCAGGGTGCGGGAACGTTTCTCGTTGACGGGCCGCCGGCGCTCGACAGTGAGCCGTTGCGGCTGCTCGCGCAGCTTCATGGGTTCAGTTTCGAGCACATGTTCGAGACCAGGTTGATACTCGAAGTCGGCGCGGCGGGATTGGCGGCGGAACGCGCGACTGGCGAGCAGTTGGCGACGATGTCGGAACAGATCGCCGACATGTTTGCGGCGCTGAAGGATCCGCAGCAGTTTCTCGTGCATGACGTTGCGTTTCATCGGGCGGTCGCGGCGGCGTCGGGGAATCCGACGTTAGCGACGCTGGTCGATATGGTGTCGGCGATTCTTTACGAGCGGCGGCGCGACACGATTGGGCGGGCGCACGATTTCAACGAGGCTGTCGAGCTGCACCGGAAAGTTTATCGCGCGATTCGCTCGCGCAAACCGGATGAGGCGCGCGAGGCGATGCGCGAGCACATCATGCGCGCGCAACGGGCGTTTGCTCGTGAAGAGCAGGAGCAAACCGGCCGCGGCCAAGACCGGGCCTAAGAATTCTTCTTACTGACCTCCCGCAAGCGGGAGACACACGGAAATGAAATTTAACAACTCTTCTCTGTACGCGTATCGGTTTAATCAAATTGTCCCAACTAAAGACAATTTCTCGAAGGAGGAGTCCCAATGTCCTGCCCACTTCGTCTCCGGTCAACCATCCTCGTGGTTGCTGTGTCGTTGCTCGCCTGCATCGCTCAGGTCAACGCCCAAACTATTACCGGCTCCATCTCCGGCGCCGTCGCCGACGCGAATGGCGGCGTCATTCCATCCGCCAACGTAACGCTTGTCAGCGAGAAAACCGGCCAATCACGAACAGCCGCCGCCAATAGCGAAGGCCGCTTCAATTTTGCCGCTTTGCAGCCCGGCGCCTACTCGCTCAAGATCGAGCACCAGGGATTCCAGGCCTTCGAACAGCGAAACATCATCCTGAGCGCCAATGAAAATCTCGCGCTCGGCGATCTCAAGCTCCAACCCGGACAAGTCAGCGAGACAGTGAGCGTCATGAGCGAAGGCGCGATCGTCGAACGCGAAAGCAGCGACTTGACCGCGCGTCTCACCGCCGATCAGATCAACCTGATCGCCACCAAGGGACGCGACGTCACTTCACTCCTTCGCCTGCTGCCCGGCACGTCAAACAACGACGACATCGAAGGCGCCGGCGACGGCTTCGGCACAGACCTTCCAAACATCTCCGGACAACGCGGGCGCTCCACCGTCCCAACCATCGACGGTCTCTTCGCGGGCGAGCCCAGCGGCTCGAACAAATTGAGCATGACGATCAACCAGGACGCCGTTGCCGAAGTAAAAGTGCTGCGCAACAACTACGGCGCGGAGTACGGCAACAACGGCGGCGCAATCATCAACATCGTTTCCAAAGGCGGCGGCAAAGATTACGCCGGCAGCGTCTACTACTTCCTGCGCAACGAAGTGCTCAACGCGACGCCCTTCTTCAACAACAAAGCGCGACTCAAGAAGCCGCTCTATCGACACCTCTATCCCGGCGGCAATTTCAGTGGTCCAATGCCGTTGCCGCGATTCGGCGAAGGCGGAAAGTTCTGGTTGAAAGACAAAGCGTTCTTCTTCTTCGCCTACGAGAAGCCGCACCAGCTCACTCCGCAAGATCCGCGCTTCGTCACGATGCCGACGGCGTTGGAGCGCAGCGGCGACTTCTCACAGTCGATCAACTCGGCGAACCAGAAAGTCTTCGTCCGCGATCCGTCACTGCCCGGTAACTGCACTGCCGCGGACACCAGCGGCTGCTTCCGCGATCCGTCGCGCGCAACGGCGGCGAACCCGCTGGGCCTGAACATCATTCCCTCGTCGCGCTTCAACCAGAGCGGCGTGGCGCTGCTCAATTACTTCCCGCTGCCGAACACGTCCGGCGGCGCAGGCGGCTCCGCCTTCAACTACGTCACGCAAAGTCCGGTGGACGTGCCGAAGCGCAGCATCGTCATTCGTTTCGACATTAAGCCGACAAACAACGACAGCATCTATTGGAAGGGCCAGTGGTGGACTTCGGACAATCTCGGCACCGGCACGTCGGGCTGGCCGGGGAACGACAACAACCGCTGGGGCATCAACTCGCACTACCTCTACAAAGACAACGGATGGACCGCTAACTGGGTGCGCGTCATCAACGCCAACGTCGTCAACGAATTCACGTTCGGAATGCGGCACGACTCAGAAGGCTTCATTCCCGGCGACGGCGAGATCGAACGACTCCAGCGAAGTGCATTGAACTATACGGCGCCGCAACTGTTTCCGCAGAACAATCACCTCGGCACGATTCCGCGCGTCACTAACTGGGGCGGTGTTCGTGGTCCAACGGACGGCGTCGCGAATATCAACTGGCTCGACCGCTGGGGCGAGATCGGCAACGATTACATCAAGCCCTCGTTCGCGGACAATCTCTCGATCACGCACGGCGATCACAGTCTGAAGTTTGGCGTCTACTACGAACGGCTATTGAACGGCGAAGCGCCCGGCGGGCAGTGGTCCGGCGTGTTCAACTTTGCCGGCAACGACAGCAACTTCACAGCCGCGCTCGGCAATACCGGTTACGCCTACGCAAACGCGTTGATCGGCAACTTCCGGAACTACCAGGAATCGACCGCGCGCCCGTTTACGAACCTGCGGCTGACGCAGGTGCAATGGTACGCTGCGGACCAGTGGAAGGTGAGCCGGAGAGTGACGCTCAATTACGGTGTTCGTTTCGGCTATCACTCGCCGTTCCAACAGATCGACGGACAGGGTTCGAACTTCGTTCCCGACCTGTTCAATCGATCGCAGGCTGTCGCGCTTTACGAGAGCGCGTGTGCCGTGGCGTTCACTCCACCCGCGACTTGTCCTGCCGCGCAACGCCGCGCGAAGAACCCGATCACGGGTCAACTGATTCCGCTGGTCGGCGCGAACGCCGGCCTCGTCGGCGCGATCGTTCCCGGCAGCGGCAACCCGAACAACGGACTCGCACTCGGTGCCGATCCGAACACGGTTCCCGGTTACAGAAAAACGAGACCGATCGATATCGAACCGCGATTCGGTTTTGCGTGGGACGTGTTTGGTTCCGGCAAGTCGGTGATCCGTTTTCAGGGCGGCATCTATCACGCACCGCGTGTCGGCGGCGGCACGACGGGCGGCAACCTCGTCAACAATCAACCGGCAAACCGCGCGTTCAGCATCGACTTCGGCAACATCGACAATCTCGCCGCGTTGACCGGAACCGCGATCACCAGGCCGTCGACTCTGAACGCGGTCGAACAAGACTCGCACACGCCTTCGATCTACAACTTCACCTTTGGCGTGCAACAGGACATCGGCTTCGAAACCGTGATGGAGATCAGTTACGTCGGATCATTCGCGCGGCACCTGGGCCAAAGAATCAACATCAATGGCGTTCCCGACGGCGCGCGTCTCGGCACGAACAACATCGACCCTGTTACCGGTCAGCGTTTCGGCAACGACTTCCTGCGTCCGTATCGTGGTTACGCCGACATCAACATGGTCGTGTGGGGCGGCACTTCAAACTACAACTCGCTGCAAATGCAGATCGCGCGCCGCTACACGCAGGGTTTCCAGTACGGCGTCGCCTACACTTATTCGAAATCGTTTGACTACGCGAACGACGACTCGTCGGACGTGTTCTTCCCTCGTCCTTACAAGCAGTTCAACTACGCGCCGTCGGATTTCGATCAAACGCATATCCTGACCTTCAACTACATCTACGACGTTCCGGGTCTTGGTCGAAAGCTCGACAATCGTTTCGTCAAGGCCATCTTCGACAACTGGCAGCTTTCCGGCACGACGTCCTACGCCAGCGGCAAGCCAAAGAACATTTCCGTGACTTACAATGGCGGCATTACCGACATCACGGGCGGCCAGGTGAACGCGCGGCCCAACGTGATCTGCGATCCGATGCGCAACATCAGCGGGTCCGATCCGACCGGAACGCCTTACGTAGTGAACGTGAACTGTTTCGCGCGGCCGACTCAACTTGGAGACATCGGAAACGCTCCGCGCAACCCGTTGCGCATGCCGTCGATCTTCAACAACGACGTGGCGCTCTTCAAGAACATTCCGTTTGGCGAATCGCGCGCCTTGCAGTTGCGCTGGGAGGTTTACAACGTCTTCAATCACACGAACTTTAGAGACATCGATGGCGGTCTCCAGTTCGACGTCAATGGCAAGCAGACCAACACGCGTTTCGGCGCGCCGATCGCGGCGCGAACGCCGCGTGTGATGCAGGCCGCGATCAAGTTCAACTTCTAAAAGGACGGTTTGGCGGGGATTGATGATCCGTGTTATCTGCCTTGTAATTGCAACAGCAATTGCGGCCTCAGCGCAAAACATCAATCCCCGCGTTTTTTTACTCGACGCGAAACAAAAACCCCAGCTCGCTAAACTCGAACAGGACGCACGCAAAGCACTCACCGCTGGTCCATTCACCATAGTCAACAAGCAGGTCACACCGCCGAGTGGCGACAAGCATGACTACATGAGCCAGGCGCCTTACTGGTGGCCCGATCCGAAAACTCCAAACGGTCTGCCCTATATTCGCCGCGACGGCGAGCGCAATCCCGAGATCGACAAGATCTCCGACGATCGCATGAAAGATCGAATGCAAGACGCGGTCGAGACACTGGCGCTCGCTTACTACTACACCCGAAAGGAAGAGTACGCGGCAAAGGCGACCGAGTTGTTGCGTGTATTCTTCCTTAATCCGGAAACGCGGATGAATCCGAACCTGGAATTCGCGCAGGGTATTCCCGGTATCAACACCGGCCGCGGCATCGGATTGATCGAAACGCGCGGGCTCACAGGCGTCGTCGATGCGATCGGACTATTAAATAGTTCGAAATCATGGACCGCTTCGGATCAGCAAGGCATGCGGACTTGGTTTGCCGAGTTTTTGCGTTGGATGCTCGATAGCAAGCACGGGCGAGACGAAGCGGCGGCGAAGAACAATCATGGCACGTTCTATGACGTACAGGTCGTTTCGTTTGCTCTCTTTGTCGGTAATACGGATCTCGCAAAGCGCGTTCTACTTGAGGCGCGAAAAAAACGGTTAGCAGCACAGATCGAACCGGACGGCCGTCAGCCACTCGAGCTCGAGCGCACGCGCGCATGGCATTACAGCGTCTTCAATCTTGAAGGCTTGATGTCGCTCGCCCGATTGGGTGAGAACGTTGGCATCGATCTTTGGAATTACAACACGCGCGATGGACGCAGCATCCGGCGGGCGCTGGAATTCCTGGTCCCTTTTGCCCGCGGCGATCAGAAGTGGCCTTATCAACAACTCGGCGAATGGCAGCCGCAGATATTGTTTCCGCTAATCCGGCGTGCTGCCCCGCACTACAAAGATCTCAAAACGACGACTCTCACCGTCACGAGTCCCGACGGCAAAGCGCGTTTTGAATTGCTCGGTTCGAAGTACCACGTCTCTTTCAACGGTGTACCAGTGATCGAACCCTCGACGATTGGCATTATCACTGCCGCCCAAGGAGAGTTAACGAAGTCGCGAGCCATCAGGCGTTCAAAGTCCTACACGATAAAAGAGACCTTTCCGACTCGCGGCGTTCATTCGCTGGGCCGCAATTATTGCAACGTCTCTGAATTCGCGATCGCGGGTGACGAGAGCTACACGCTCGAGGTCCGCGCCTTCAACGATGGCATCGCCTTTCGCTACATCGTTGCGCCAGATGCTCAGCCGCGAATCCCTCGAGAACAGACCTCTTTCAAAGTTCCGTCAGGCAGCTCCGTTTGGTTTCACGATTTTAACGGTCACTACGAGGGAGTCCACGCGCGGAAATTAATCTCGGAAGTAAAAGCCGGCGAGTGGGCGGCTCCGCCGGTTACGATCAAGCTTCCGGATGAAAACGGTTATGCCTCGATAACTGAAGCGGCTTTGATCAACTATCCCGGCATGGGGCTGCGCGCGAACGGCGACGGCGAATTCAAGCTGGTGCTCGGACACGAACTTCCGGTCAGTTATCCGTTCGAGTTGCGCTACAAAGGCGACATCGAGCGTCTGTCGCAGCCGGCGGCCATCACGGGCGAAATCAAGTCGCCATGGCGTGTGATCATGATCGGTGCGGATCTGAATTCACTCGTCAATTCCGACATCGTCGAAGCGCTTTCTCCCCCGCCTGACAGAAAGCTGTTCCCGCTCGGACCAAAGACGGAATGGATCAAGCCGGGTCGCGCGGTCTGGAAGTATCTCGACGGCGGGCAGAACACGTTGGACGGAATGAAGGAGTTTTCTCGTCTCGCGGGCGAGCTCGGTTTTGAATACAACATAGTCGAAGGCTTTTGGCAGCGTTGGCCCGAGAGCCAGATGCGCGAATTGGTTGACTACGCGAGTCACTACAAAGTCGGCATTTGGTTTTGGAAACACAGCCGCGACCTGCGAACAGCGGATGCTCGCCGTCAGTTCTTCGAGCTGTGTAACCGGGTGGGCGTCGTCGGCGCAAAAATAGACTTCTTCGATCATGAGGCGAAGGAGATCATCGATCTTTACCAGGCGCTGTTACGCGACTCGGCGGAACACAAGATCCTGGTTGAGTTTCACGGCGCGAATAAACCTGCCGGCGAGTCGCGCACGTGGCCCAACGAACTGACGCGCGAGGCGATTCGCGGCCTGGAAGCGAGCCGCATGACAGAACGATCGCGGCACAACACGACCTTGCCGTTCACACGCATGCTGGCGGGACATGCCGACTACACGGCGATGCACTTCGGCGAGCGCCGCCGCGAGACTTCCTGGGCCCATCAGATTGCGAGCGCCGCCATCCTGACCTCTCCGCTGTTGATCTTCGGCGCGCATCCGCGGAACATCCTCGACAACCCGGCAAGGGAGTTGATCAGAACGATTCCCAGCACCTGGGACGAGACGATTGTGTTACCGCAGTCTGAGATCGGCGAGCTCGCGGCTTTTGCCAGGCGACGCGGGAACGTGTGGTTTCTCGCGATCATGAATGGTCCAACAGCGCGCAAGCTCAGCGTGCCGCTCGCATTTCTTCCTCGCGGCGCGAGCGCCGCAATGATCGTAAGAGACGATTTGACGGAATCCGCGAACGTAAAAATTGAACGCGCGAACGTGCGTCCCAACAGTTCTCTGGAAATCGATCTGCGTGCCGGTGGTGGTTTCGTCGCGCGGTTTGAGCCACAGAAAGGCGCAAAGGACACAAGGTGATTCGCATCCTTTTTGCTCTCATTTTCCTGGCGCAGGTGGCCGCGGCGCAGACCTGGCCGCATCCGATTCCCGCGCGCGTCCGCGACGGCGGTAATAAAGATCTGATGGTGATGACGCTCGGCGCCGTCAATCCATCGATTTCTGACGGCACGTTCGATCCCGTCAAAGACGAAGTGCGTCTGCGCGACGGACCGATCCTGAAGAACTACTTTCGCGACACGCTCAAGATCAAATACTTCCACCCGATCGACAAGACGCGTTTCCCGTTGCCACCGTCAGGTTGGTGCTCGTGGTACTTCTTCTACCAGGAGATCGACGAGAACGAGATCAAAATCACCGCGAACTGGATCGCCGAGAACCTGAAAGACTACGGCGTTCAGTACGTGCAGATCGACGACGGCTGGCAGGGGACCGGCCGCGGCCTCGGCGAGAACCGCGACTGGTCCACTATCAACAATCGCTTTCCCGGCGGCATGGACGGGCTCGCTCGTTACATCAAGTCGCTGGGTTTGAAACCCGGCATCTGGCTCGCGCCGCACGGACAGAGCAATGCCAGCGTCGTCAAAAATCATCCCGGCGTTTTCATGATGAAGAAAGACGGGACGTCGGCGTCGAGCACGTGGGAAGGGACGTATCTCGTCGATCCTTCCGCGCCCGAATCGCGGAAGTATTTGAAAGACCTGTTTACGACGCTGTCAGGTTGGGGTTACGAGTATTTCAAGATCGACGGCCAGCCGATCGTCGTGCGCGAGTACCGCAACAAGAAAGACTTCATGAAGTCGCCGGTGATCGATTCGGATGAGCTCTATCGCGGTACGCTGGCGAGCATTCGCGAGGCGATCGGACCGGATCGTTATCTGCTCGGCTGCTGGGTCATTCCGCTCGAGGGCGTCGGGCTGATGAACGGGTCGCGCATCGGCGCTGACGTGCTGCCGAACTGGGACGGGTTCAAGTTCGCGATGCGCGCGACGATGCAGTACTACTTTCTGCACAACGTCGCGTGGTACGCGGATCCGGACGTCTTCATCGTGCGTCAGCCGCTGGGAATCGAGCAGGCGCGCGCGTGGGCCACGTTGCAGGGATTGACGGGCCAGGCTGCGTTGATGAGCGATCGTCTTGTCGATCTGTCGCCGGAGCGGCTCGAGCTGGTGAAGCGAGTTTATCCGGCCGTCGACATTCGCCCGCTAGATATGTTCTCGTCGGATCGCAACAAGCGGATCTGGGATTTAAAAATCAATCACCTGGGACGCGAGTACGACGTGGTCGGCGTTTTCAACTTCGACGAGAGTAAGGCGGCGCCGATGTTTGTTAACTTCCGCGATCTCGGGTTACCGGCGGATAAGTTGGTCCATGTGTTTGATTTTTGGAATCAGGAGTATTTGGGCGCCTGGGAGAAAGGAATCAGCGTTGAGCTCGCGCCGGCGAGTACGCGCGTGTTGACGCTGCTTCCGGCGACGGATCAGATTCAACTGGTTTCGACGAGCCGGCACATTACGCAGGGATGGGTTGATCTTGTGTCGCATTCGTTGAATGCGAATACGTATTCCGGGCGCAGCAAGGTCGTGAAGAACGACGTCTACGAGTTGAGGTTTGCGTTTCCGCGAGGGAAGTATTTTCAGATCAAGAGTGCGACGGCGCGCAGCCGCGGCGGACGTTTGCCGGTGCGGATCGTGAACCATCAGGGTTGGGCGGCGATCCAGATCGCGTCGCCGCGGACGACGGAAGTTTCGTGGGACGTGGTGTTTGAGCCGGCGCAGGCGTATCGCTTTCCGGTGCGCGAGCCGCAGCATCTGTGGGCTCAGCCGGCGGGTGTCGACGGTGCGAACCTTCGTTGGGCCGTGCCGCATCAACCGGCGGCCGGCTATCAGATTTCTTTGAACGGATCCGTGGTCGGTTTTACTCCGACGCAGGTCTTCGCGTTGCGCGGTCTTGATCCGAACACTTCGTACACGGCGGAAGTGAGGACGGTTTGGCAGGACGGAAAGCTGAGCGAGAAGAAGGCGCAGGTTTCGTTTACGTTGAAGCAGATACAGTCACCGGAGATCTTTCTTTCGGATCTCGATCCGGTGCGGTTGACGGCTGGCTGGCGTCAGCCTGAGCTCAATCGAAACTTCAACAGCGGTGGGTTGATTGTTGGCGGCAGGCAGTGGGAGAAGGGCATCGGCATGCCGACGAATTCCGAGATCGAGTTTGAGTTGAATGGAACGTACGACAGTTTCGCCGCGCTCGTCGGGATTGACGATGAGTTCAATAATAATGATGCGAAGGCGGAGTTCTTCGTGCTCGGGGACGGCAAGGAATTGTGGTCCAGCGACGCGATGAAAAAGTCTGACGGCACGAAGGCGGTGAAAGTGGACGTGAAGAACGTAAAGCGACTAACGCTGCGCGTCCGGCGTGTGGGCGAAGGCGGCAGGATCTACGCCGATTGGTTGGACACCCGCTTAATCCGTTGAATCCGCCTTAACATGTGTCTCCCGCTTGCGGGACGTCAATAGAAAAGATTTCTAAGATTTCCTTTCACATGTGTCTCCCGCTTGCGCTAGGCTCATGAAAAAGGAAATTTGTTGATTTCCTTCACCATGTGTCTCCCGGTTGCGGGAGAATCATCAATAGGAATTTCAAAATGATCTCGCGCAGAGAGCTTCTCCAGTTAGCAGTCGTTTCTCCGTTTGCCGCGGCGCTAAGCTCGGCTATCGAGGGCGTGAAGCTGACGCAGCGGTGGCGTGGTGAGATTTGTGAGTCGCACCTAACGAACCACACAACGCAGATCAAACGCATCCCCGAAGTCGTACTCCTCGATCTACAACTGCCATTCCCGCTCTCGACGCGTCTTTACGGCGAAGGCTTCCAGATGCTTTCGCAAACAGGCGGCACGCTGGGCCAACCTTCCGATCTCGGCAACTACACCGACGCCAAACACTACAAAATGTCCGCGCCGGAAAACACGAAAGTTCTCTACGGCATGATGATGCTTTCGCCTTCACCGCGCGAGAACCACCTGTACGCATTCACGTCGTGCCGCCGCTTCGCCGGCCAGTTTTACTTAAACGGCCAATCGCTGAAGGTCGTCGTCGACACGGAAGGACGCGAGCTACACCCGGGCGAAACATGGCAGCTCGAATCGTTCATGCGAACCTCCGGAAGCGACCGCGAGCAGTTGCTCGAAAGTCTCGCCGCCGAACTGAAAACGAACCATCCGCCGCTACGTTTCCCGAAACCGCCAACCGGCTGGTGCTCGTGGTACTGCTTTGGCCCACGCGTTACGGCCCAGCAAGTGCTCGACAACCTCGACTTCATCGCGAAACACACACCCGGCCTCCGTTACGTCCAGATCGACGACGGTTATCAACCAGCGATGGGCGATTGGCTCGAGACCGGCGCCGCATTCGGCGGCAACGTGCAGGGCGTGCTGAAACAGATCCGCCAGCGCGGGTTCGAACCGGCCATCTGGGTCGCGCCGTTCGTCGCGGAAGAGAAGTCGCACGTGTTTCAGCAACATCCTGACTGGTTTGTGAAAGACAGCGACGGCAAACCGCTGCGCTCGGATCGCGTAACGTTTGGCGGGTGGCGGCGTGGTCCATGGTACGTGCTCGACGGCACGCACCCGGAAGTGCAGCAACACTTCGAGAAGTTCTTTCGCACGATGAAACGCGAGTGGGGTTGCACCTATTTCAAACTCGACGCGAACTT
>DASRIM010000327.1:0-4686 GCA_035649995.1 Pyrinomonadaceae bacterium
GCGGAAGAGTTGTGGAACGGACTGCTTGCGAACCGCTCGGGCGTGCGGCGTGTGCCGCGCCTGGTCCAATCGGGGATTGCGGTTACGACGGGCGGTGAAGTCGACGCTGTTTCCGCGGAGAACGTCGATCGCGATCACGAGATCGCCAACCGCGCGATCGAAGATGCGCTCGCGGAAGCGAAACGCGACGCGGCCGAGTGCGGATTCATCTGGTCCACCGGCCTCGACACGTTTCAGATGGGACCGGGCGGTTTTGTGCATCGTTCCGCGGGCCGCTGTTTTTCAAATCTGTCCGGGAGATTCAACGGACCGCGCCGCATGATCGCCGCAGCTTGTGCGTCCGGCACGCAGGCCGTTGGCGAAGCGTTTCGTTTGATTCGAAACGGGCACGCCGGCGCGTGCGTCGCCGGCGGATCGAGTGTGATGCTCACGCCGTTTTACTTGATCGGTTTTGCGGGATTGCAGGCGGTCGCCATCGACAACGGCGCCGACCCTTCGCTGGCCTGCCGTCCTTTCGATAAGCGACGCAAAGGATTCGCGTTGGCAGACGGCGCCGGAGCGATGGTCCTGGAAACGCTCGCCGCCGCGCGCAAACGCGGCGCGACTGTGCTCGCCGAGGTCACCGGTTTCGGCATGAGCCAGGACGCGTTCGATCTCAACCGGCCTTGCGACGACGGCGCCGGCGCTGAGCTTTGCATGCGTCGTGCTCTCGACGATGCGGTGCTCTCCGCCGAAGAGATCGACGCCGTAAACGCGCACGCGACCGCGACGTATTCGGGCGACCTGGCCGAAGCGACGGCATTGCGAAAAGTCTTCGCAGGCAGATGGGAACGAGTTCCGGTGTCGGGGTCGAAAGGCGCGATCGGCCACGCGATGGCGGCGGCCGGAGTGCTCGAAGCGATCGTCGCTGCGCAAACGTGCGTGACGGGCGTCGTTCCGCCGACGGTTAACCTTCGCGACGTCGACGACGGTTGTGAGCTGGACCACGTGATCGCCGAACCCCGCGACGTCGACGCGAAGACAGTTTTGTCCGTGTCGTTCGGCATGGGCGGCCAGAACGCAGCGATAATCCTGAAACGCATATGAGTGATTGGCAATTACAAGATCGCGTGACGCTGATCACCGGCGCGACCGGTTATCTCGGGAGTGCGTTATCACGCGGGTTCGCCGAGGCGGGCGCAAAACTCTTTCTGACTGGGCGCAGGGAATCAAACGCGAACGTCTTTGCCGCAGATTTAACGGAAGACAGCGCAGCAACGCGCATCGTCGATTGGGTCATGGAGAAAGCGGGCAGGATCGACACGTTGATCGTCAATGCAGGCACACTTGCCGATGGTCTGGTAGCGAGTCTGACTGACGATGAAGTATCGCGAGTCTACGACGTGAATGTCCTGGCGGCGTTTCGTTTGTTGCGCGCCGCACTCAAGCCGATGATCTTGAACCGCGGCGGAAACATCGTCGTCGTCTCATCGACCGCCGCGCAGCGTCCGAACGCTGGGCAGGCTGCGTACGCGTCGTCGAAAGCGGCGCTCGAGTCGTTGGTCCGAGTCACTGCGCGCGAGACTGCCGCGCGAGGCATCCGGATTAATGCTGTCGCGCCCGGACTACTCGCCGGCGGCATGAGCTCGCGCATTCTCGACGATCACATGGACCAGGCGCGCGCAATCATTCCGATGAAGCGACCCGGACAGGCGGAGGAAGTGGTGCCCGTTGTCCTCTTTCTTGCGTCGCCGCTGAGCTCGTACGTCACCGGTCAGGTCTGGTGTGTTGACGGAGGTGTCACCGCATGAGCTCGCGCGACACGCTCGCCGAAGTCGCCATGCTGGTACGCCAAACGCTGGCGCTCCCGGACAGTGAACCAATCGGCGCGGAACAACTCTTCTTTTACGATCTCGGTTTTACGTCGATGGACCTGCTCGATCTGCTGTTCCGGCTCGAGCAACATTTCGAGATCGAGATCCCGGAAGGAACGATCTATCACCTTGCGCGAGGCGATCTCGACGAGGCGAAATTTGCGGAAGATGCGGTGCTGACTGAGGCCGGTCGTGCGCGGCTGATGGAATTGCTTTACGACACGCCGCCGGAACTGTTTCCGCCGCGCATTCACGCGACGACGCTGCCGCGCTTCTGTACCGTCGGCGCGATCGTGCGGCTCGTGGATCACAAACTGGCCCAACGCTTATGTTCGAGTTAATGCGATCGATCCGCATCGACGTCGAGAACGAGCGCGCCTCGGCTGAGGCATTTGTTCCCGCCGATCATCCGCTGTTCGCCGACCACTTTCCCGTTTCGAGAGTGCTGCCCGGCTCGCTGATTCTCGAACTCGCCGCACAAGTGTCCGGACCATTGGCGGAAGAGTTCGCCAAGACTCGACTCGCGATCGAACGATGGGCCATTCTCGGAATGGTTCGCGACGCGCGGTTTCTGCGTCCGGTCTATCTTCCTGCGACGTTGGCCCTGAACGCGGAAGTTTCGCGTTCGCAGCCTTCAACCATAAACACCAGCGTCACCGCCGCGGTTGACGGCGAACGCGTGATGCAGGCTGAGCTGGTGATGATGATGATCGAGAGCTCGGGTGAATGGGCCGGCGCGATCGAGGCCCGTAACGAGCGATTAGCTCGCTGGAAAGAAGCATCGTGACGTCCACGCGACCAAATCCTACCAGGCTTTCGGCGATCGACTCCTTCTTCGTGGCGTATCAGGAATCGTCCGGCGTGCTGATGCAGTTGGGCGTCGAGGTCGAACTGAAAGGACGCCTTGCGCGAAGTGGGGTCGAACGAATGCTCGAACATATCGTTCGCCGCTGGCCTCCGCTCGGGCAGCGACTGCGCCAGGAGCTTTTCGGATTGTCGTGGGCCGGCGAGTGCCGCACGAACGACATGCTCGCGCTGGCGGACGGAAGAGAATCGCTTGCGGAGTGGCGCAACCGTCCGATCGATCCATTTGTCGAGCCACCGTTTCAATTGCTGTGGATAGCCGAGGGCGATACGAACGTATTGGCGTTTCGCGCGCATCACGCGGTTGTAGACGGCGAGGGTTTCTTTGCTGTGTGCGTCGAAGCGATGCGAACGCTTGTTTCATTGGAAACGACAGATTTCACTGATGGTCAGGCGACGTTGCGCGAGCTTTCGTTAGGGAAGGCATTTCGGAATCTCCAGGAATTACGACGTTCGCAGCCAAGCGCGCGTCTCGCGATGCGAGACTGTTCGCCCGGCGAAACGTCGATTGTCGAAAGAGACGTGCCGCGTGACGCTTCCGGTTGGTTATGCGCGAGTGCGTGGATGCGCGCGATTCACGCCTGGAATGAGTCGCGTGGAGCCGCCTCCACGTCTGTGATCTCGATCGAGGTTCCGGTCAGTTTGCGGCGACGACGCGATGGCGGCATTCGCACCGGCAACTGGATCTCGCCGCTCACGCTTTACGGTGACGCAACGCATCCACTCGAAGCTCTCGCGGCCGATTTGAAACAGCAGATGAGCAGGGCGATGCGACAACGAATGCATCTCGCGTTGCCGTTGCTGTCTTCGCCGGCGAAGTCTTTGCCCTGGCCGGTCTTTCGCAAGCTCGCTACGAACCCCGAACTGACGGGCGTTGCCACCAGCCACTTCGCCTGGTTCGAACAGTCGCGCACGATTCATGACGACGTGTTTCGCCACTCCGGCGGCGCGTTACAGATTGTGGACCAACGGATCTACACGCCCGTTTGTTTGCACATGGGCGCGGCAATGTCGGTGCTCGCGTGGCCCGAGCGAGCGCAGATGTTTATCACGCATCGCCTGACCGCGCTCTCGACCGACGACGCGAATGTCTTAGCGGATCTGGCGGTGCGGGAGTTGGGCCAAAGGTATTTGAGCCGTCAACAGGTAGCGGTATGACCGGCGGTGCGCCAGTGATCATTATCGGCGCTGGTCCGGCGGGGCTCGCGGCGGCTGAGACGCTGGCGAAACGCAAGATCGATTACGTCGTTTTGGAGAAAGGACCATCGGTTGCCGCTGCGTTGCGGCGCGTCGATCCCGAGATGCGGCTCCTTTCGCCGAAAGGGTTGTCGCTGATGCCCGACATGAGGGTCGCATCGGGCGCGCCTGTTTATTTGCCGTTTGAAACTCTGGTCCATGAGCTCGAGCGATACCAGCAGCAACACCGTCTGAAGGTCAATCTCAACTGCACCGTACTGTCGGTGCGCAGGTCGCAGGACGGCGGTTTCTTGGTGCGCTATCGCACCGGCGCGAACGAGGAAGTTACGATTCGAGGAAGTCACGTAATCAACGCGACCGGCATTATCAGCCGGCAGCGATTGCCGGAGAACTTCGACCCTGCTGCTTCGAAGATTCATTGGCTCCACAGTCTCGATACACGGGCCGATCATCTGGCGAACACGCGAAAGTTGTTGGTCGTCGGCGGCGGCGCTTCTGCGGCGGAGGTGTTGGAGACGTGGCTGCGAGTAAGAAAGGAAAACGATCGCGCCTGGCTGTCGCTGCGCTCGCGTTTATGCGCGTTTCCGCACTGGATACTCGGCATCGACGTGCACTACTTCGCCTGGCTTCCCGAGCAGCTTCCGTCGGCTCTGTTTGGCCCGAGCGTAAACCGTTTGACGGAGCCGATGACCGGACGTGCCGTTGTTCGCGCGATCCGCCAGGGACTGATCACCCGCATGCCGGCGGTGCGCCGTTATGAAAATGGGACCGT
>DASRIM010000328.1:0-4188 GCA_035649995.1 Pyrinomonadaceae bacterium
AATTTACTCCAAACCCGAGCTTCGTCTCAGCAATGAAGAGCCGCGGTTTCGACTTCGAAACCAACCGCCGCGATCATGACGGCGAAACGGACGACCGACTCTTCGCCGCCACGACGTTGAACGTCACGACAGCACTCGCCGACGACTTAACGTCAGCTTTCGGAAAAATCAACGTCGACGATCTGTTCAAAGCGGCGATCTTCAAAGTCGACTCGCAGTTCGCCCGCGAGATGAAGGCGAGCGGTTTCGAGAACCTAGGCATGGAAGAGCTCGTCAAAGCCCGCATCTTCAAGATCGACCCGGCTTTCGTCCGCCAGGTAAGCCAGATGGGATTCGAAAAAGAACCGTTCGAAAGTCTCGTCAAGATGCAGATTTTCAAAGTGACGCCGGAGTTCATCGCCGAAATGCGCAACGAAGGACTGACCAACTTGCAGCTCGAAGAACTGGTGAAACTACGCATCTTCAAGATCGACAGCCAGTTCATTCGCGACGCCAGGGCCGACGGCGTTCCCGTCGAAGTCGAACGCCTGGTACAGAGACGCATCGGCGTCCGCCGGCGATAACAACGAGATCAAGTTATCCAAACGAACGCCACGACCCCACCGTCGTGGCTCCCTCCCGCCCGCTTCACAAGCATATTGCACAAAACATCAAGAAGTGAGACGCTTAGGCGCGATACGTAGCAACACTCCGCCGGCGTCCTTGCCTTTCGTACCGACGCTCGTCCATGACACGAAACAATCCCCACAAAGGAGCCCTTTTAAATGGCGACTAAGAAGCGCAGCGCCTCGACCGCTAAACCTATCGCGCGAGATGTACTGGAGCGATTGATCTACCGGCATGACGGGCTCGAGCGCTTCACGCAAGACTCTCCCGTGCTTCCGGACGTCTGGTTCGCGTTCGGGAACAACCCGACGGGCCGCATCGATCTCCTGCTGAACCCGCACTTCGAAGCGTCGCCCGGCCGCGTGGCCCAGGTGGTTGAGGAACGCCTGATCCTGGACCAGAAGTCGAAGACGGCGAGCAGGTTTGAGTGCAACGAGCTGCGAGGTCCGGACATTGCCTACAATCAATCGAGCGTCGTTGTTCGTCTCTGCTTTCATGAACTGGTACGCGTGGTCCTGCCTCTCACGCCATGGTGGAACAAGTACGTCTGGACGAACGACGGCAAAGAGCTGCGCCAGTTTCTGTCAGACAAGAAGACGCGCCAGATGCTGGTGCGCGCGATTGACGGCGACACGCCGGATCAGATGCTGCGAGTAATCGATCCGCAAGTGCTCTGGATGATGCGCGTGATCGGGACCATCGGAGTGGCCGCAAGCCGCGGCCGCAAACGCGCGACAACGACGTCGACGGCGATCGTCGATGCGTGCGCGGATCTCGTCAGTGAAATACAACCGGCAAAAGCAGGCACCGCCGGGATCGTCTGGTCAGTCACGCGAAACCGCGAAGCGAAAGTCGCGATCTGGCGTTCGACGACGGCGGTGAAAGCCGACGCGGCGCGACGCTTGTTCGAGATAAGCTGCAAACATCTGACCTGGGCCATCATCGACAGCGGCGTCGACGCAAAGCATCCTGCATTTCGTGTTCGAGACCCCGCAGGTAAACCTGAGGAACTTCCGGAAACAGGCCCGTTCAAGTCGCGCGTGACGGCCACGTATGACTTCACGCTGATTCGTTATCTGTTGAGATCTCAACAGGACAGCGAAACTGAGGCCATTCTGAAAAACCGCCCGCGGCTTGCAAAAGCAGTGAGACGGCTGCGGCGCCATCCCGAAGAAGCGAAACAGTTGCGCCAGAGTTTGCAGAGCGGACGTGAAGTGGATTGGGAAATGCTGAAGCCGCTGATTGAAGTTCCGCACAACGAGGATTACGTCGTTCCGCAACACTCGCACGGCACTCACGTCGCCGGCATCGTCGCGGCGGACTGGCGGCCTACTGACCCGGCGCCGTCGGGCGATTACGTGCTCAGCGGCGTGTGTCCGGACATGAGGCTGTACGATCTGCGCGTGCTGGACGATCAGGGAGCAGGCGACGAATTCTCCGTCATGGCGGCGATGCAGTTCGTGCGCTATCTCAACGCGCACAAGGAAATGATGATGATCCATGGCGTCAACCTGAGTCTTTCGATCAAGCACGACGTCGCAAACTTCGCCTGCGGCAGCACGCCGGTTTGTGAAGAAGCAAATCGGTTGGTTGGCGCCGGGATCGTGGTCGTCGCGGCTGCGGGCAACAATGGTTATCTCCAGTTCGTCACCACGAGAGGCCCGGAAGAAGGCTATCGCAGCATCAGCATCACCGATCCCGGAAACACCGAGAGCATCATCACCGTCGGCGCGACGCATCGCGACAGTGCTCACCTGTATGGCGTCAGTTATTTCTCGAGCCGTGGTCCAACCGGCGACGGGCGGCTCAAGCCCGATCTCGTCGCGCCGGGAGAGAAGATCGTGAGCACGATTCCCGCGGGCGAGACGAAGCGCATGGATGGGACCAGCATGGCGGCGCCGCACGTCAGCGGCGCCGCGGCGTTGCTGCTCGCGCGATACGGTGAGCTTGTCGGCAGGCCGTCGCGTATCAAGGAAATCCTTTGCAAAACGGCGACTGACCTCGGGCGCGAGCGTTACTTTCAAGGCGCGGGAATGGTGGACGCCCTGCGCGCGCTTCAATCCGTGTAGCATAAACCGAGACGTACATGGACCACAGAAGGCACAAAAAACACAAAAGGCACAAAACAGACAAGGCATAAGGAAGTTAAGTTATAACGACCTCCGTTCTATGCGCTCCCATTCTATGCGCTCCCTTTTTATGCGTGACCTCCCTGTCTATGCTTCTTTGTGCCTTTTGTGTCTTTTGTGCCTTTTGTGTCTAAAGACGACTAAGGAGAACCCCCCGATGCTGTTCACACTCGAAGCCCTCCACGCAAAACACGGCGATTCCCTGCTGCTTCACTACGGAAAGCCAAACGCTCCGAAGTTGATCGTGATCGACGGTGGACCAGCGGGAATCTACAAAGCGAGCCTGCGTCCGCGACTCGAGGCGTTGAAAGAGAAGAGGAGCCCTGATGGGCCTTTAACGATCCGCATGGTGATGGTCAGTCATCTCGACGACGATCACATCAACGGCGTGCTCGCGTTTCTGGACGATCTCGTCGAGAAGCAGGAGAACAACGAGGAGCTGCCGTACAACATACTGACGCTCTGGCATAACACTTTTGACGACATCATCGGAAACGAAGGCGATGAACTGCTGAAGGCGCTCAGCGCCGCGGTTAAGCCGGTCGCGTCGGGCGGAGCGGCGTCCACCGACGTTCCGATTAGCGGGCCGGGTGCGGCGATTGCCGTAAGCATTCCGCAGGGCCGCGATCTCAGGAACAACGCGAACGCCTTGACGCTCGCGATTAACGATCCGTTCGGCACGCTTGTCGCCGTTCCCGAGAAGGGTAAGAAGAGCGTGACTGTCGGCGACGGGTTGAAGTTCACGGTGCTTGGGCCAGTCAAGCAACGCATCGAGAAACTGCAAAAGGAGTGGAATGTTTTCATCACGAAAAAGGGGTTAGCTACGGACAAGAATGGGAAGGCGTTGGCGGCGGCGTTCGTCGATGAGTCGGTGTTTAATTTGGCGAGTATCGTGGTCATGGCGGAGGTGGGAAAGAAGCGGATGCTGTTGACGGGTGACGCGCGTGGTGATGATGTGTTGAAAGCGTTGGAGTCGAGTGGATTACTGAAGAACGGGAAGATCCACGTCGATCTTTTGAAACTGCCGCATCATGGGAGCGACCGCAACGTGGCGGAGGAGTTTTTCCAGCAGATCACTGCGGACCATTACGTCGTTTCCGCTGATGGCAGGTTCGGCAATCCTGAACTTTCGACGTTGCAGATGATTTCAAACGCGCGCGGGAAGGAGAAGTTCACGATTCATCTGACGAACCGCGAGCAACGACTCGACGAGTTCTTTGCGGATGAGAAGAAGAAGGGGAAAAAATATGACGTCGTCTTTCGCGACCCGAATGAGTTATCGGTCCGGGTGGACCTGGGAGACGATGCTTTGAACGATTGAAATTCGTGTTTTTTGATATGTCCCCCGCAAGCGAGAGTCACATACCAGGAACACGGATGATGGAAATTTGGCGGGCCTACGGAACGAGGGTGAATGAGGATTCCTGTTTGATGAGTTTTTTGCTGACCATGT
>DASRIM010000329.1:0-11344 GCA_035649995.1 Pyrinomonadaceae bacterium
ATTCAGGTAAGTAGAGTAAAAGGGTGATGAACAGCGAGCAGAAGAAACAGTCACGTGAACTCGACAATTCGGTCTCAGATTCGACCGGTCAATATGATCTGCGATTCGTATTGTGGCGACAGTTTTGCGCGCAGAACGGAATCGCAGTTGACACCCTGCCGAGCCAGTTGGACAGCGAGCAGAAGGATCGTTGGGAAGAGATGAAGGCGAAGCGGCTGCGTTGATCTACAAAAACATCGCTTTTAAAAACGGCCGCGGCCTAAGGCATAGCCTCCGGTTAGAAACGGGTTCGTTAACTTCTCCTCACCGATAGTCGTCACCGGCCCGTGCCCCGAGAAAACCTCCACATCGTCGTCGAGAGTCAGCAGCTTGTTCTTGATTGAATCGAGCAACTGCTCCATCGATCCACCGGGCAGGTCCGTCCTGCCGATCGACCCTGCGAACAACACGTCTCCAACGAACACTTTCTTTTCACTGCGTTCGTACAAAACGACGTGACCGGGCGTGTGTCCCGGACAATGAAGCACTTCAAACTCGAGCTCGCCAACCGCGTACTTCTGTCCGTCCGTCCAATAGTCATCGACCGGCGGCGGCGGTTCGAACTCCATTCCGAGCGCTGACCACTGCGAACGCGGAATGCCGATCCATGCCGGCTGTTCCGGAAGTCCGACATACATGAACTCGTCGCCTTTGTGCAGGTTGATCCGCGCCTCAGGCTTTAGCTTCTTCAGCGCCGCGACGCCGCCAACGTGATCTAGGTGCGCGTGAGTCAGTGCGATCGCCTGGAGCGTCAACCCGCGCCGTTCGAGCGTTTCGACGATGCGTTCGGCTTCGTCGCCCGGATCGATGCAGATGGCGCGTTTCGTAGTCTCGCACCCGAGTATGCGGGTATGTTGTTGAAACGCCGTGACGGTTATTTGTTCGATAATCATTGCCGTATAATTTGTAACACGGATTTTGAAGCAATGCCTATCGCAGTAAAATCAGCACCACTCGCCAATGTTCTCGATTCGATGACGATCGAAGGCGCGCCCGAGTTGACCGAACATCTCGACGACGGCGCATTGAAATGCTACGCATGCGGCCATCGCTGCCTGATCAAGCTCGGCAAGCGCGGCATCTGCAAAGTCAGGTTCAACGAGGACGGCCATCTTCGCGTTCCGGCAAACTACGTCGCTGCGCTCGCGTGCGATCCGACGGAGAAGAAACCGTTTTTCCACGTCGTGCCCGGCTCGGACACGTTGACGTTCGGCATGCTGGGCTGCGACTTGCACTGCGCTTACTGCCAGAACTGGCTCACCTCGCAAGCTCTTCGCGACGACTCCGCGGGCACGAATCCGACGCCAGTCTCTCCCGAGCGTCTCGTGACGATGGCGAAAGCTTACGGCGCGACGATGGTCGGCAGCAGTTACAACGAACCGCTGATCACGGCCGAGTGGGCAGTCGCCGTCTTCAAGCAAGCACGACCCGCTGGTTTCAAGACCGCGTTCATCTCGAACGGGAACGCGACGCCGCAGGTGCTCGATTACCTGCGTCCCTGGACCGACTGCTACAAGATCGATCTCAAGTCGATGAACGACAAGAACTATCGCCAGCTCGGCGGCGTGGTCGACAACATTCTCGACACTGTGAAGATGGTCCAAGAGCGCGGCTTTTGGGAAGAGATCGTCACGCTGGTGATTCCCGGTTTCAACGACTCGCGTGACGAATTGCGCCGCGCCGCAGACTTCATCGCCTCCGTTTCAACGGATATTCCGTGGCACGTAACGGCGTTTCACCAGGACTATCGCATGACGGAAAACTCGAACACGACTGCGGAGCAATTGATTGAGGCGTGCGAGATCGGGCGAGACGCGGGGTTGAATTACATCTACGCCGGTAATCTGCCGGGAAGAGTTGGGCGTTGGGAGAATACGTATTGCCCGTCGTGTGACGAGTTGTTGGTCGAGCGGTTCGGTTATCTGATACGTCAGGTGCGTGTTACCCGAGATGGCCGCTGTCCGACCTGCGCGACGACCATCCCCGGTATTTGGAGCACCGATTAAATCTCACTGTGTTGCTTTCGGAGCAGGAGGCGCGGGAGCAGAAGGCGCGGGCGCAGGAGCTGCGATCTTCGTCGTCTGCGAAGCTACCGCCATCCACTTTCCGTTCCGTTTCGCGTAGACGTCCATAAAGCGATACTCGCCGCTGATGTCGATCGTCTTTCCGGTCTTCGGGTCTTTCAGATTGCCTTTTCTGATGATGCCTCGGCCGGTGATGAAGGCGGCGTCGGCGTCGAGCACCGTGACTTTCGTATCGGCGATGTCCCACGATTCGGCGCTGATTGCTCCGGTTTCCACCATTCCGAGTTCGTCGCTTTTGGTTCCGGTGGTGCCGTCGGGGTAAGTCATGATGATGTCTTCGGCCAGGATGTTCCTGACCGTAGCGGTGTCGCCCTTCATGTTCGCTCCAGCCCACGCGCGTTCGAGTTTGATCAGTTCAGCCTCGATGGAGGCTGTGTCGACTGGTTCGATTGGGGTGTTTCTGTTGGTTGTGAGGCTCGAGTTCGTGTCGAGCGAGCGCTGGCACGCAGACAGGGACAATGCCATTACGATGGCGACGAGCGCGACTGGCAGCAGGTTTCTATTCATGGAATTAACGACTCCTAAGCAGGGATTTTTCGAGACTTGGGCCATCAAACAAACTGCTTCTACGCTAAACCGATTTCGTAGTCAACAGAGTTAATGTGTCTCCCGCTTGCGGAAGTCGATAGAAAAGGGGATTTTTAAATTTCCTTCAACCATGTGTCTCCCGCTTGCGTACCCTGCGCGCGGCATTGACATCCCACTTTCTTAGGATTATTGTTCGCCACATGTGAACCGATGTGGCGTTTTGGATAGCTTTTCCGGTTCGCGTACCCTGCCAAGTTGGTCCTAAATATTTTTTATTCCTGGGAAGGAGGTAGCCATGTCTCACCTTTCTAGATCCTCAACTTTCTGGTTGCTCAACCGAACTGCGCTGGTGGGGATCTGTCTATTGCTTTCAGTCATTTCAATCGCGCAAACACCAAAAAAACCGGCCGCCGGCGAGGACGGCCCTGTCTTTCTCGACTACCGCGGCGTCCAGATCGGCTGGCTCGCCGACGACGTCCGAAAGAAACTCGGCGACCCCGCCGATAAAGGCGACGAGCAGGACGTCTACAAGTTCAGCGACAACGAAATGTGTCAGGTCCTGTACGACAAGGCGACTCGCAAAGTCACGGCGATTTCGGTAGATTTCAGCAACGGCGCCCCCAGCCCGATTACGCCGCAACAAGTCTTCGGATCCGACATCGACGCAAAGCCTGACGGTTCGAAGTACAAACTAGTGCGTTATCCAAAGGCCGGTTACTGGGTCTCGTACTACCGCGGCAGCGGCGATTCGCCTATGATCACGATCACGATGCAGAAGATGCAGTGATCGGAATCAACTCGCGGACGAAGATTTCTTTTGGACCAGCAAGGGCGTAGTCAAACAGTTACTTCGGTCGCGATCAAAGAGCGCGCTCGCGTCGAGGGCTTTAATAAAGTCGGGATTGTCAGCGCCGTCTCGCTGGACGACGAGGGACGGCGATTGAAAGAGTGGCTTGCTCGCGGTTATCACGGCGCGATGTCGTGGATGGCACGCGACGTCGAGAAGCGTGTCAATCCGCGAGCGATCTTTCCCGAAGCGCGTTCGCTCGTCGTCGTCGCTCTCAACTACTACACACCACAGCAACACGAACAAAACTCAGCTACCGGAAAAATTTCCCGTTACGCATGGGGCGACGACTATCACGACGTCGTCGTCGGGAAACTCCGTTCGCTGCTCTCATGGATTCAGCAACAAGATCCGCGCGCGGCGGGCAAAGTTTGCGTCGATATTCAACCGGTCATGGACAAGGCGTGGGCCGTACGCGCCGGCCTCGGCTGGCTCGGCAAGCACACGAACGTGATCACGCAGGAGTACGGCTCGTGGGTCTTCATCGGGGAGCTGCTGCTCAATCTCGATCTCGACTACGACGACGAACGCGTCGAGGACCACTGCGGCACGTGTACGCTGTGCATCGACGCTTGTCCCACCGATGCGATTACAGAGCCTTACGTAGTCGATTCAAACAAGTGCATCTCGTATGCGACGATCGAACTGCGCGAGGCGGAGTTGCCGCCGGACATCCAGAAGAACCTTTCGGGCTGGATGTACGGCTGCGACATCTGTCAGGACGTCTGCCCGTGGAACCGGTTCGAACAGGCGACGGATGAGCCACGCTTCGCGGCGCGCGAGGGAAACGTCAATCCCGAGCTTCACCAGATCGCCGAACTCACGCACGAAGCCTATGTCGAGCGCTTTCGCGGCAGCGCGATGAAGCGGGCCAAGCTTTCAGGGTTACAGCGCAACGCCCGTGCGTTAATATCGGACTTATGAAAGCACTTTTCCTGCTCACTTTGTTGTTATTCACTTTCACAACCACCGCAACGGCCCAAACACCCGCCGATCTTCGCCGGCTTGCCGACGAGTATGTTCGTTGGCGCAACCAAAACTATCCGGTTTTCTCGAGCGACATGGGCCTGCACACCTGGGACGACAAGCTGACCGACTATTCGTTGTCGGCAATTCTCGCCCGGCGTCTGTACATTAAAGATCTGCTGAAGAAAGTGCAGTCGATGCCCGCGGCCGGCTGGTCCAAAGACGATCAGATCGACTGGCTGTTGTTTCGCTCGCAGCTCGAGAACATCGACTTTTTCAACCGCGTCATGGATTTCGAGGCCACGGACCCGCAGCTTTACGTGAACGAGTGCAGCAGCGGGATCTTTTCGTTGCTGAAGAAAGACTACGACACGCCGCGCGTGCGCGCGCTTGCGGCGACGGCTCGTCTGAAGCAGATGCCGTTCGTGATGGAGAAGGCAAAGGGAAACCTCACGCGTCCGGTGCAGCTTTACGCGCGGCTGGCGATGGACTCAGCGCGATCGATTGACGGGCTTTTCAACGACAGCCTGATGACGTTGGCGAAAGATCTGACGCCCGCGGAGAAGACCAACCTCGTCGCCGCACGCGATGCGGCGATTGCGTCTATCCACGGTTTCGCCGACTGGCTCGAGAAACGTTTGCCGGGCATGGTGCCGTTCAAGCCGATGGGCGTGGAGAACTACAACTATCTTCTGAAGAACGTCTACCTGTTGCCGCTCGATGCGGACCAAATCGAGATGTTGGGCCAAACTGAGTTGGCGCGGTATCGCGCGCTCGAGTCGCTGCTTCCCGATCCGGCGCTTGCCGATCCGAACCCAGCGCGCGCGAAGAGTATTCCGACCGATCAGCAAGACTTTCTGAAGAAGTACGAGAACCGCCAGGCTGAGATGATCGAGTTTCTGAAGAGCCGGCGGCTGGTGACGATTCCCGCGCACGTTGGTCCATTTCAGATTCGACAATTACCCGAGGCATTCAAGCCGACGAGTCCCGGTGGTTTCATGAACCCGCCCGGGCTTTACGACAAAGACAACAGCGGTTTCTATTTCATTCCGACGTACAACCCTGCCAGCAAGAACTTCTACATCCGCGCAGCGATCGAGGACCCGCGGCCGATCCTGGGCCACGAAGGAATTCCCGGACACTTTCTGCAACTCTCGATCGCCATGCACGTCCCGAACGAGATTAGACGGCAGAATTTCGATGGTATCTTCGTCGAAGGTTGGGCGCTTTACACGGAAGAGATGTTGATGCGCACGGGGTTGTATCCGGACAACTCCGCCGCGCAGGGCCAGATCCTGCGGCTCTCGCGCTATCGCGCCGCTCGCATCGGCGTCGACGTGAACCTGCACACCGGTAAGTGGACGTTCGATCAGGCTGTCAAATATTTCATGGAAGCAGGCGGGCTCGATCGCGAGGCCGCTGAAGGTGAAGCCGCGGGCGCCGCGTCGTCGCCGACGCAGAAGATCACGTACATCACGGGCAAGTGGCAGATCATGCGGCTGCTCGGCAAGTATCGCGACAAACGCGGCGCGAGTTTTCAACTGGGCCAATTCCACGACGACCTGTTGAAGAACGGCAGTCTTCCGCTTTCGATCGTCGAATGGATCCTGCTCGACGACCGCTCGACCCTGGACCAGGCACTCAAATGACGGAGTATCAGGCGAGCAATCCGGCGTTTGTCGAGGAGATCAGTCAGAGCTTCGCGAAGCAAACGATCATGGAGTTGATTGGCGCTTCGCTGACGCGAGTCGAGCCGGGCGTGGTGGAGATCACGCTGCCGTATCGCGCGGACCTGACGCAGCAGCACGGCTACGTGCATGCCGGAATCGTGACGACGATCGCCGACTCCGCATGCGGGTACGCGGCGTACAGCCTGATGCCGCCTGATTCAGACGTCCTCGCGGTCGAGTTCAAGGTGAACCTGTTGCGGCCCGCGAAAGGCGAATTGTTCGTAGCTCGAGCTGAAGTTATCAAACCTGGCAAGACGCTCACTGTCGTTCGCGCGGATGTTGTTACAACTTCGGGCGCGGACGATCGATCGCTCGTGGCGACGATGCAGGGCACGATGATGCGTCTACCGAAGCGCGGCGTGACCGGATCGACACCGGGAGCGTTGCCCCCTTCCTGACTTGTTCCGGCTGCGTGGTATCATTCTCCAGCAATGTCAGTTTTACATGATTCATATGGCCGAGCCATTCGCGACCTCCGCGTTTCGCTCACGGATCGCTGCAATTTCCGGTGCTTTTACTGCTTGCCGCACGGCGAGCCGCCGATCGCGCCGAAAGAGCAGATGCTTTCGTACGAAGAGATCGAATACATCTGCGAGATATTCGTGGCGCTCGGCATCGAGAAGATCCGCCTCACCGGCGGCGAGCCGATGATGCGCCGTGACATCGAGACGATCATCGGGAAGCTATCGCAGTTTAAAGACCGCGGACTTCAGGATCTCGCCCTCACGACGAACGGCTACTTCCTACCGGACCGCGCCCACGGCTTAAAGTCCGCCGGGCTCGACCGCGTAACGATCAGTCTCGACAGCCTGAAACGAAACATCTTCAAGCAGATGACCGGCGTCGACGTCCTCGACAACGTGCTGGCCGGCATCGCCGCCGCGAAAGACGCGGGGCTCGAACCGATAAAAATCAACGCCGTGATCGTGCGCGGTCACAACGAAGACGAAGTCGCCGACTTCGCTGCGTTTGCGCGCGAGCACGACGTGAAGATGCGCTTCATCGAGTTCATGCCGCTGGATTCAGGACACGAGTGGTCGCGCGCGGACGTCGTTTCCGGCCGCGAGATTCACGATCGGATTCACGAGAGATTTCCGCTGGTGAAGCTCGTGGTGAAGCGAGGTTCGGAAACATCGGCGCGTTATCGTTTTGCCGACGGCGCGCCCGGCGAGATCGGAATTATTGCTCCGGTGACTGAACCGTTCTGCGGTGCTTGTTCGCGAATCAGGTTGACTGCCGACGGCCAGATTCGAACGTGCCTGTTCTCGACGATCGAACACTCGCTGCGCGACGTCGTCCGCAACGGCGCCAGCCGTGCCGAGATCGTCGATTACATCGAATCGGTGGTGTTCAAGAAAGAGCCGCGACACTTCATCAACGATCCGGATTTCGTCACACCGTCACGTTCGATGAGCTTCATCGGCGGGTAACCACAAAAGGCACAAAAGACACAAAAGGCACACAACAAAACCAGGCAAACAAGTCAGGTAAGGTGTATCCGACCTTCTTTAGTTCCTTTTTGTGCCTTTTGTGTCTTTTGTGCCTTTTGTGGTTACTGGTCGATCTCTCTGACTGTCTTCAGCGCGGACCATAGAGCTCCCTGAATCCACGACGACCATGGCGAGAGATGCTCGCCTGCGAAATAGATCCTTCCTTCGCGCAGTCCCGTTGACGCTTCGACCGGTCCGACAAATCCCCAGGCGCCGCGCGCCCACTCGTCTTCGATCCAACACTTCGTCACGCCGTGTTCGAAGTTCTCGCGCAACCCGGTGAAGATCGGATCAAGCTGGTCCAACGTGAACGTGATGCGTTCGCGTTCTTTCATCGACGAGATTCTTTCGGCCTCGCCGGGACGCGCGTAAGTCATCAATATCGCTCGCGTTCCCGGCTGGTCCCAGGTCGGCTGCCAGATCTCGACCGCGCTTCTCGTAAAAGCAAATCCGTTGAGGCCGCTCTTTTCGAAGAAGCGATTTTTCGTTTGCAGGTAAACGCGCGAAACGCCGCCGTAAGGAGTTCGCTTGATCGCGTCCTTTGTGCGCGACGACAACGCGGGCAACTCGATCTTCCGCAACACTGAAAATGGAATCGTACAGAGGACGACGTCTGCCGACAGTGTTTGCTTAACGCCTTTCTCGACGAATTTGACGGTCGCATGTTGCGCATCCTGGTCGATCCTCACGACCGCGGCGTCGTAGTGGATCTTGTCCGCGAGATGCGCGGCAAACGCCTTCGGCAACATTTCCATGCCGCCTTTGATCTTGCGCCAGCGGTGCGGATCGCCGCCGAGCTCTTCGCTGTAGTTGCGCGTCATCGCGTCCGTGAAACCGTCGATCGGGACCTCTTCGCGCCTGTCGCGATCGAAGCGCACGGCCTTCAACGCGTCCGGATAAAACGGTTCGAGCGGAAGGTTGAACGTTTTGACGTACTTGAGCGTGAGGTCGTGTTCATCCGGAATGCGCGCCGCGCCTTCTTCGGCGTAAAGGCCATCCGCGAACGGTTCGCGAAGCGTGTGGACGCGGCCGCCCGGACGCGTTCGCGCCTCGAGAATCGTGACGTCGTGACCGAGTTTGGAGAGTTCGTATCCGGAAACAAGCCCGGCCATTCCGGCGCCCAATATGAGCACCTTTTTGGCCGGGCTCGTGAGAACTGCTACGCCGGTTGTTTGGACCAGCCCGATACCAGCGGCTGCGAGAGCGCTGCGCCTCAGGAACTGACGGCGAGTTATTGCCAAGTGAACTAATTACCCCTTCGTCTATTGGTTGTCGCCGGACGCGCCGGTGTTGCCGGCGTCTCTTCTTCCGACGGAGGTTTCGCGGGCATGTCGGCGGTCGCGAGCCGCGGCAGCAGGCCGTCGCGCGTGGCCAACTGGTAAACAGACCACGCGACGATCATCGCGTCTTTTTTCACGTCGTCTTCAAGGATGCGCTCGTACGTGTCGAGGTTTGTATGCCAGGTGTGCGTGCCGTACTCGATCGGATCCTGGCCCATGCCGATGCCGGGCAGTCCTGCCTGGTTGAACGACGTGTTATCAGAACCGCCGAGCCTGCGGTTGCGCGTCGCAATCGCGCCGACGAGACCGTCGGCTTTAAACGGCTCGAAAATCTCGCGCAGGATGCCGGCAGCTTCAGGCGGGCCGAACACCGACGCGCCGCGCACGCGTCCTGTTCCCGAATCGATATTGAAGTAACCGCCGAATTTTTCGTAGCCTGGTTTTTGAGTTTCAAACGAGCCGAAATGCTGTTTGACGTAGGCCAGCGAGCCGAGCAAGCCCTGCTCTTCGCCGCTCCACAACGCGACGCGAATCGTGCGGCGCGGCTTGACGTTGAGTGCCTTTAGAATGCGCGCGGCTTCCATCATGATCGCGCAGCCGATCGCGTTGTCAGTTGCGCCTGTTGCTGCGTGCCACGAGTCGAGGTGGCCACCGAGCATGATTACTTCGTCTGCTTTGTCGGTGCCGCGAATCTCGGCGATCGTGTTGTATGACGTTGCGCCTTCGGGATAGACGCGATTGACGATATTGAACTCCAGCATGACTTCAGTTCCGTCGTTGAGGATGCGCGTGATGCGTCCGAAGTCTTCGTTGCTCATAACGACGGTCGGTACGACTTTGTTCACGTCGAACGAGTTGTTGTTGAAGGCACGAATTTGACGAAACTCGCGGCCCGCGTCGTTCACTCTGATCGCGGCGCCGCTGTCTTTCAGAAACTTGTCAACCTGTTCGTTGATTTGACGGTTCGTCAGCCGAGGCGGTGCTTTTGGGTCGGGAGTCGGCGTCGGCGACGGTGTTGGAAAACCGGCGCCCGGACGCGCGTTCGGACCGAATCGGTTCTGAACCTGCTCGTCGCTGCTTCGTTTCGCAGGCGGATTTAGGTTGACGGCGATCACGGCCGGTTTGCCGACGAGCACGATCTTGCCGCGCACGTTCGCCTTCTGCCCGGCGAAAAACAAGGTCAACTGTTCCTGAGTGGGCCGCTCGGGTAGCAGGAGTTGATGGGCTTTGGCTGTCACTGTTCCTTTCGTGCTCGGCGTCCACGCCAGCACTTCACAAACGAGCGCGTCTTTCACCGGCGAGATGAGATGAGCGGTCAATCGTTCGTTGGCCCAACCCGGATGTTTGAAGTCCCACGGCTCGAGATGGGCGTTCTCGAGTCCCCATGCAGTCATCTGCTTCACGGCCCACTCGGCCGCGGCCTTGTGGTTGGGCGAACCCGTCAGGCGCGGGCCATAGACGTCGGTGAACATGTGCATGGTCTTCATGATCTGCGAGCGCTCGGTTGCCTCTTTGCGGATGCGCGAGAGCAGGTCTCCGCTTCCGTTCTGGGCCGCAATCGGCAGCGCTAACAGCGATAGGACAAGCGACAGGGCGACTAACCGTTTTAGCATTTTGTGTCTCCGGAAATGGCGATTAGGTTGGGTCCTAGCGGCGAGATTATACTTTAGAGGTCATAGTCAGGAGAAACAACAGATGAGCGCAGTAGTTAAAACGACTGAAAGCGATACCACTTTGCCAAATTCGCGCCGCGTTTACGTCAACGGCACACACGCGGGAGTCAGAGTCCCATTTCGCGAGATCTCGCAATCGCCGTCGCGCAACTTTGACGGGACGCTCGTGCAGAATCCGCCCGTTCGCGTTTACGACACGAGTGGTCCGTGGGGCGACAGCGAGCAGCATTGCGACGTGACTAAAGGACTGCCGCCGTTGCGAGCGGAATGGATTCGCGCGCGCGGCGACGTGGACGAATATGAAGGGCGAGAAGCGAAGCCGATCGACGACGGTTATCTGACGTTTGAGGCCGCGAACCGGGCGAGAGTCAAAGACGTCGGAAAGCTGGAAGACTTTCCGGCGTTGCGCCGGCGCGTGTTGCGTGCGAAAGCTGGATCGTGCGTGACGCAACTGCACTATGCCCGTCGCGGGATCATTACGCCCGAGATGGAGTTCATCGCGATCCGCGAGAACATGGGACGCGAGGCCGCCTGGCCCAGTGTGGGAGAGGCTTCGGGTGATGCGCCGCGAGATTCCCTTTTGCATCAGCATCGTGGCCAGTCGTTTGGGGCTTCGATTCCCGCGTACGTGACGCCGGAGTTCGTCCGATCGGAAGTGGCGCGCGGACGCGCGATCATTCCCGCGAACATCAACCATCCGGAATCCG
>DASRIM010000330.1:0-2698 GCA_035649995.1 Pyrinomonadaceae bacterium
TTCGTCATACGGCCGCTTCGTGGCTTCGGATGAGTGGTGCCGACATTCACACGGTGGCCCAACTATTAGGTCACAAGGATCTCCGGATGGCGGTAAGATACCAGCATCTGAGTTCTTCGTTTTTGACCGAAGCCGTTAGGCAAGTTGGATTCAGTTTTGGGGACGGTTCGTTACCAGGACGTTACCGCTCAAAACCTACTCACAGAAGGAGAGTCTGTAAGTTGTTGAAGGAATTGGTAGCGCATACGGGACTCGAACCCGTGGTCTCTGCCTTGAGAGGGCAGCGTGTTAGCCGACTACACCAATGCGCCTCAGTCGGACTCGGATTATAGGTGTCCAGAGGCTCGGTTCGCAAGTTGGATACGGCCGGAATTTGCTATACTGCAAACGCTCGACTTCTTAATCCTTCGACGCCATGATTTAACCAGTCCTCTATGCCGAACTTCGGAGTTGTTGGCAACCAGACCACGCGAAACATTCCCCAATCCTTTTCCTTTTCATTTTTCAGACGGAGTAAACGGAGCGTGCGATGAACGTCGTCGTGTTGCGTGAAACACAGGCAGGCGAGGCGCGCGTGGCGCTGATGCCCGAATCCGTCAAGAAACTGATCGCGCTCAAGGCCTCCGTACTCGTAGAAAGCGGCGCCGGTCTCAACGCGGCACGCACCGACGGCGACTACCAGGAAGCAGGCGCGGAAGTCTCCTCCGATCGCGATGCTTTACTCGCGAACGCAGACGTCCTCGCCGCCGTCAATCGTCCCGGCCCCGAAGACTTCGCGCGTCTCAAACGCGGCGCCGTCGTCATCGGATTCCTGCGGCCACTCGACGAATCGTCCGCCCTGCTGCCAGCGATCGAGCGCGGCGTCACGACGTTTTCAGTCGAACTAATCCCGCGTATCACGCGCGCGCAGGCGATGGACGGGCTGTCGTCGATGGCGACTGTCGCAGGTTACAAAGCGGTGCTGATCGGCGCCGCGCACATCCCGCGAATGTTTCCGTTGTTGATGACTGCAGCCGGCACCGTTCCTCCGGCGCGAGTTTTAGTGCTCGGCGCGGGCGTCGCCGGACTTCAGGCGATCGCGACGGCACGGCGTCTCGGCGCGGTCGTCGAAGGTTACGACGTGCGCGCCGCCGCGGGCGAACAGGTGAAATCGTTAGGCGCTACATTTCTTGAAGTCGATCTCGGAGGCATCAAGACTGAAGACGCCGGCGGTTACGCAGTCGAGCTTTCCGACGAAGCGATGAATCGCGGACGCGCACTGATCGCCGAACATGCAAAGACGGCGGACGTCGTGATCACGACAGCGCAAGTACCCGGCCGGCGCGCTCCGCTCCTGATTACCGAAGAAGCAGTCAACGGCATGAAGCGCGGATCGATCGTTATCGATCTGGCCGGCTCGACCGGCGGCAACTGCGCACTCAGCCAGCCGGACATAACGGTCGAACGTGACGGCGTCACTATCGTCGCGCCAACAAACCTTCCCGCAACTGTGCCGGTACACGCGAGCCAGCTCTACTCGCGCAACGTTACTTCATTCCTGTCGCTGCTGATAAAAGACGGACAGTTGCAGATCGACATGAACGACGACGTAGTTGGACCATCCTGCGTGACGCACGACGGACAAGTTGTAAACCAGCGCGTGGCGGCCACCCTGTCGGCCCTGCCAACAAGTAAATGAGCGCTGCGTTAGCGGGAACACGGATTAACAAAGATCGAGGCAGCGAACCAGCATGTCACACGAAGCACTAATCTCAGCACTCTATGTTTTCGCGCTCGCCGCGTTTTTAGGCTACCTGGTGATCTCGCGCGTGCCGCCGTTGCTGCACACGCCGCTGATGTCCGCGACAAACGCGATCTCCGGCATCTCGCTCGTCGGGTCGATCGTCACTGCCGGATCGGGACACGACACCGTCAGCACGGTCCTCGGTTTCGTCGCGGTCGTTTGCGCCAGCACCAACGTCGTCGGCGGCTTCGTGATCACGGATCGCATGTTGAGGATGTTCAAGCGAAAACCAACCACCGATTTGAAGAAATAACCTCCGCCCGTGCAAACTTACTTCATCGAACTCAGCTACCTGCTCGCTTCAATCCTGTTCATCCTCGGATTGAAAGGACTGAGCCATCCTGAAACCGCGAAGCGCGGCATGCACCTGGCCGAGTTTGGCATGTTGATGGCCATCATCGGCACGCTGCTGCATCACGAAATCGTAACCTACGTCTGGATCATCGCCGGACTGGCAATCGGATCGGTTGTCGGGCTCGCGATGGGCTTCTGGGTGCCGATGACGGCGATGCCGCAACGAACCGCGCTGTCGCACGCGTTTGGCGCGTTCGCTGCCGCACTCGTCGGCGTCGCCGAGTATCTCAAAGGCGCGGGCCATCTCGACACGATCACGATGAGCGCGCTCGGGTTCGAAGTCATGCTCGGCTCACTCACGACCACCGGAAGCTTGCTCGCGTTCGCGAAACTTCAAGGCATGGTCCGAGGGACGCCGATGACTTACAAAGGGCAGAACGTCTTCAACATGCTTCTGCTCGCGGTGACGATCGGCATATTCATTTACCTCATCGTAAACCCCGGATCGATGCCGTTGTTCTTCACGATGGCGGGGCTCGCGTTTGTGTTCGGTTTGCTGCTGGTGATGCCGATCGGTTCCGCCGACATGCCCGTCGTCATGTCGCTGTTGAACTCTTACGC
>DASRIM010000331.1:0-5492 GCA_035649995.1 Pyrinomonadaceae bacterium
AAAGTCGAAGAGGCACACTGCTTCGACTTCGAACGCGAACCACTCGTGCGCGTCAGCGTCCTCAAAATCGAGCCGCAGGAATACCTCGTCGTACTGACGATGCACCACATCATCTCCGACGGCTGGTCTCTCGGCCTGATGATGAACGAACTGGCACGCCTCTATGAAGCGTTCAGTCAAAACAAACCGTCGCCGTTGCCCGAACTGCCGATCCAGTACGTCGACTTCGCCTCCTGGCAAACTGAATGGATGCGCGACGAAGTACTCGCCGAGCAGATGTCTTACTGGAAACAGCAGCTCGCCGGCGACTTGCCGCGTCTGACGTTGCCCACCGATCGCAGCCGCCCGCCGACGCCGAATTACAAGGCCGGCGCCCACACACTTCCGTTGTCAAAAGATCTCTCGGAACGGGTCTCGACGTTGAGCAAACGCGAAGGCGCGACGACGTTCATGACGATCCTCGCCGCCTACTCGACACTGCTCGGACGCTATTCGTCGGCCAACGACATCGTCGTCGGCACTGACATAGCCGGCCGCAATCGCGCGGAGATCGAAAGCCTCATCGGTTTCTTCGTCAACCAGTTGGTGCTGCGCAGCGATCTCTCCGGCGATCCAACGTTCCGCGAGTTGCTGGCGCGAGTGCGCGAGATGACGCTTGCCGCTTACGCGCACCAGGATCTGCCGTTTGAGAAACTGGTCGAAGTCGTGAACCCGGAGCGCAGTCTGGACTTTGACTCGCCGCTGTTCCAGGTCAGATTGCTGCTGTTGAATCCGCCGCAGCAGCAAAGCGAAAACAAGTCGTCCGAAATGGGTTTCCGTCCGATCGCAGCCGGCAGCGGCCTCTCGCGATACGACCTGACGATGGGAATAATGGATGGACCAGAACGGCTCACGGTCAGTTTTGAATACGATACCGATCTGTTCGATCCCGCGACTATCGAACGGATGGCCGCGCACTTCGAAACGCTTCTCGGCAGCATCGTCGCCGACCCGTCTCGAGCCATTTCCGATCTGCAAATACTGACCGAAAGCGAAACTTTGCAACTGCTCGGCCAGTGGGACGAGCGCGAACTCAGCGTCGAGCGTGAATGCCTGCACCAGCTCTTCGAGGCGCAAGTTAACCGCGACCCTGACGCGATCGCGATCATCTACGAAGGAATGGAGCTCAGTTACCGCGAAATCGACGAGCGCGCCAATCAGTTGGCCCATCACCTGAAGGCGTTTGGAGTCGGAGCGGAAATAGCCGTCGGACTGTGTTTGAAACGCTCGCCCGAGATGATCGTCGGGCTGCTCGGCATCCTGAAGAGCGGCGGCACATACGTTCCGCTCGAACCGTCGATGCCGATGGATAGGCTTGCTTATGTGATTAACGACGCGCAGATGCCCGTGATCGTGACCGACGAAGAGCTGAGCAACGTGTTGCCGGCGACGTGGGCGCAACTGGTCATGGTGGACGCAGACGCCGACATGATCGCGCTGCAAAGCACGTCGAAACCGGACGGCGACGCGATTGCGGAGAGCATGGCTTACCTGATCTACACGTCAGGTTCGACCGGACAGCCGAAAGGCGTCATGTGCGGTCATTGGGAAGCTGCTTATTCTCTTCGCGCGCAGAACAAGATACTGGGATTTGGCCCAGGCGACAGACTGTTTCAGTTTGCGCCTATAAACTTCGACGCTTCGATCTCCGAGATCTTTCTCACGCTCGGATCCGGCGCGACGCTCGTGACGAGCAAAGCGCAGCCTTCGGAGCTACTTGGACCAGCGCTGATCGATATCGTCCGCCAACAGGGGATCACCATCTTTGGCATGCCGCCTTCAGCGCTCGGCATGGTGGCGGTCGAAGAGCTTCCGCAAGTGCGCATGATGATTGTCGCGGGCGAAGCGTGTTCCGGGGAGATCGTCGATCGCTGGGCCCGCGGCCGGGAGTTCTTCAATGCTTATGGACCAACGGAAACGTTGATGATCTCGACGATCGCATCGTGTCACGATCCACGGCGCAGCACGGTGATCGGGACTGCTATCGACAGCGCTGAAACATACGTCGTGGACAGCAAGATGCGGCCGGTGCCGATCGGCGTCGCGGGCGAGTTGCTGCTCGGCGGCGTCGCCGTGGCGCGCGGTTATCTGCACAAGCCTGAGTTGACTGCCGAGAAGTTCGTGCCGAATTCGTTCAGCCGGCAGCCGGGAGCAAGACTTTATCGATCCGGGGATCTGGCGCGATATCTGCCTGACGGTAGCCTCGAGTTCCTGGGCCGGCTGGACGAACAAGTCAAGATTCGCGGGTTCCGCGTCGAGTTGGGAGAGATCGAGACGGTGCTCTCGACGCATCCTGAAATTCAACAAGCAAAGGTCGTCGCTCACGATGAACCGGGCGGAAGCAAGCGGCTCGTTGCGTACATCGTGCCGCAGAAAACCGACGCGAGCGACGGCAACGGCGCCGACGTCTTTTCACCGTCGAAGTTGCGAGAGTTTTTGAAGGGACGTTTGCCCGAGTACATGGTCCCGTCCGCGTGGATGACGCTCGAGCGCATGCCGCTGACGGTTAACAATAAAGTCGATCTGCGAGCGCTGCCTTCGCCTGACAACCTCCGTCCGGAGCTGGAAGAGACGTTCGTCGCGGCGCGCACGCAAACGGAAGCGACCGTGACCGAGATCTGGATGGAGGTGTTGCAGCTCGACAAAGTCGGCGTCACCGACGACTTCTTCGAACTGGGCGGTCACTCGCTGCTGGCAACGCAAGTGATCTCGCGAACACGCGAAGTCTTTCACGTCGAAGTTCCATTGCGGCTGTTGTTCGAGACGCCGACGGTTGCCGGATTCGCGAAAGGCGTCGAGGCCGCGTTGCAAAACGCGGGTCAGGCGGCGGCGCCTGCGATCGTGCCGGTCGGACAACGCGACAACCTGCCGCTCTCCTTCGCTCAACACCGACTCTGGTTCCTGCACCAGCTCAATCCAGACAGCGATCAGTACAACTTTCCCGCCGCGGTCCGTCTGACGGGCCAACTGGATGTTGAGGCGCTCAACAAAGCGTTGACTGAGATAGTTCGCCGTCATGAGTCGCTGCGGACGATCTTCCCGGCTATCGACGGACAGCCGGTGCAGCTAATCCTCGATCCGCAGCCGCTCGATCTGCCAATCGTGGATCTGAGCGAGTTTCCGCGAGCTGATCGAGAGATAACGGCGCGGCAGTTGGTCCGCGCGGAAGCGCATCGCCCGTTCGCACTGGCGACCGGACCGCTGCTTCGCATCACGCTGCTGCGGCTCAGCGAAGAAGAGCACATCGTGATCTTCTGCGCGCATCACGTGATCATCGACGGTTGGTCCATCGACGTCATGATCGACGAGTTTGCCACGCTCTATGATGCGTTTACGAAAGGACAAGCCTCACCGCTACCGGAACCGGCCGTGCAGTACAAAGACTTCGCTGTCTGGCAGCGTGAATGGCTTCAGGGCGCGGTGCTGGACCAGCAACTCGCCTACTGGAAAGACCGGCTCAGCGACGTACCGCCGATGGAGTTGCCGACCGAGAAGCCGCGCGAGATGGTCCAAACGTACCGGGGCGGCAAGCAGGCGGCGATCTTTCCCGCGGAGCTGGCCGAAAGAATCAAGAAATTGGCCCAACATGAAGGCGTCACGCTTTACGTGATACTGCTGGCGGCGTTCCAAACGCTGTTGAGCCGCTACACGGAGAACGCGGACGTCATCGTCGGCTCGCCGAGCGCCGGGCGCAACCAGATCGAGACAGAGAAGCTGATCGGGTTCTTCGTCAACAGCCTGGTGATGCGTTCGGATCTGAGCGGGAATCCGAGTTTCAGCGAGGTGTTGAAGCGCGTGCGCGAGGTCGTGCTGGGCGCGCAATCGCACCAGGACATTCCGTTCGAGAAGCTCGTCGAGGTGTTGCAACCCGAGCGCAGTTTGAGTCACGTGCCGTTGATCCAGGTGTGGTTTGTGTTGATGAACGCGCGGCCGCAGGAGGTTAAGCTGCCGGGCCTGCGTATCAACCTGCTGCCGTCGGATGCAGACACAGTGAAACTCGATCTCGGCCTCACGATATCCGACGAACTGCGCGGCTACACGGTGGTTTTTGAATACAACGCGGAACTGTTCAACGACGCGACGATCGCCGAGATGCTCAGGCACTTCGAGACACTGCTTTGGGAAGTGTCGGCGAAACCGGAACAGCCGATCCTGAACATTCCACTGACGCAGACGGCGGCAGCAGCCGTCGCTGGATCCGGCGGCCTCAATGGCGACGAGGCTGAACCTGATTTCAGTTTTAGTTAGGAGGTCGGTATGAGTTTGCGACTAGGTATCATCGCGCTGATTCTCATCTCGCTTTCGCTCAACGTCGCGTGCAAACGCGCATCGTCGAGAAATACCGGCGGCGGCTCGCGTGTCGAGGTTTCAGAGACGGAAGCGACGAAGCTCGCCGGGTTCTGGAAAGGCGCGATGTGGACGAAATTCAAGCACGACGGAACGATGGAGCTGACGTTGAAGCGCGACGGCGAGGAGATCAAGGCGTCGGCGAAGTTCTACAACGACAAGGTCCAATCTGCCAGTCCGGTCAGGGGCCTAGAGATCAAGGACAGCGACATCAAGTTCTACACGAACATCCTCGGCGCGAACGTTTACTTCACCGGTCAGGTTAACGGCGAGAAGTTGGTCGGGACTCTGGAAGCGGTCCAGCGCAATACGACTGTCGACACCGGCAACTGGGACCTCAATCGACAGGCTCGATAGCAACGATGTTTGAAAGCATTCAGGAGCGGTCGAACCTGACCCGCAGCCAACTCCTCTTCTGGGCCGGACAGAAGCTGCGCCCGGCGGAGCCGCTCTACAACATGGCCGTTTGTTACTCGATCCCGATGAGAATTGACGTCGATCGTTTGCAAGCTGCCTGGCGAACACTTGTCGACTCGAGCGACGCGTTGCGGACAGCGATCGAAGAACGCGACGGCGTGCCCATGCAGACTGTGCTGCCGCAAATCGATCACGCGCTGGAGATCGTGGATTTCAGCGGCGCCGATGCGAGCCGCTGGATCCGCGAGCGCAGCGAAACGATTTTCGATCTCGACAGGCGTCTCTACGATGCTGCGCTCATCAAGATCGCGGATGACAGCTTTATTCTCTACGTCAACCATCATCAGATCATCGGCGACGCGTGGGCCAGTTACTTGATCTACCGGCGGCTCTCCGAGATTTATGCCGGCCGCGCAGCCGAGTTTCCGCCGTTCCGCGAATACATCGAATTCGAACGCGAAAACCGCGGCTCGCCGCGTTATCAGAAGTCCAAAGCGTACTGGAAACAGCAGCTCCACGAACCCGCGGACGATATGAAACTCTACGGCAAAGCACCGGGCGCGACGACGCGCGGCCGCCGCTTGACGACGGAGTTGGACCGCGAGCGTGTCGCAGCGTTAAGAGCGCGAAGCAGGGAAGTCTTCGTCGGCACGCCTGATCTTTCGTTGTTCGTTCTCTTCGTCTCGATA
>DASRIM010000332.1:0-5611 GCA_035649995.1 Pyrinomonadaceae bacterium
GAGTATGTCTACGCTCGGACGAGCGACGACCGCGGCGCGCGGCGCAAGCCGTTCGATGAAAGAGGCGGACGACGTGGGCCGGGCGGAAGAGACCGTCGCCGCCATCGCGCAAAAGCTCGCTGATCTCGATGCGGAGTTCAAGTCGGAGACTGCCAGTCTCGAACGTTCACTCGATCCGCAGCACGAGGAGCTCGGCACGGTCAGTCTCAAGCCGAAGAAGGTGAATATCGACGTCAAGCTGGTGGCCCTCGCCTGGGCGCCGTACTGGCGCGACGCGCAAGGCGAAGCGAAGCCGGCATGGAGCTGACCATTGACCTCCGGCAAGCGAGAGACACATGGAAAGTAATTCCGTAAATTCCCTTTACCGTCGACCTCCCGCAAGCGAGAGACACCTAGAAAGGCGATGACAAACATGAAAATCCCGCTGAAGTACGGACTGATGATCACGATCGGCGTGATGGCGTGGGTGCTCATTGCTCACGCAGCCGTCGCGAACCCGCGTTCCGCCGTTCACTCGCTCGGCGCGCCCATCTTCTTCAACGTCCTTCAATTCATAATGATCTTCCTGGGACTGCGAGCAAAGGAACGCGAGTACGGCGATAAGCAGGATTTCAAGAAAGGTATAAAAACGGGCGTGGAGATCTCGTTCGTTTACGGTCTGACGGCGTCAATCTTCTTTGTCGCTCTTGTGAGCATTGTCGGCACGCGCTGGATAACAGCCGAGCCCGGCGGGCCAAGCGATTCCCAGTCGATCACGCTGGCAAAAGCATTTGCCAGTCTCTTCATCAGCGCGCTGATTCTCGGCTTGATCTATTCGACTGTTATTTCATTCTTCCTCGCCAAACGAAGATCGGACGAAATCTAAGGTACGAGCACAACTTTGCCGATGTTCTTTCGCTCTTCGAGATAACGGTGCGCCGCGCCGGCCTCTTCGAACGAGAACGTGCGGTCGACGTACGGCCGTACCCATCCTTCATCGACGCCGCCAAGGATGTCGCGCATCCACACCGCCACCTTCTCCGGCTCGTGCCACATGTGACCAAGATTGAGCCCAAACACGCCTCGGTTCTTGTTCAGCATCGCGAAAGGATGAAAGAACGGCGTGCGGATCGCCGCTTTCAACATCTTGAACTTACCCAACACGCCATTTGCCGAACCAGACGAAACGCCAAACATCCCGAGCCGTCCGGTATGCCTCAGCGCCTCATAACTCTTCCGCCAATGCGAACCGCCAATCGGATCGATCACGAGATCGACCCCGCGGCCGTTCGTCAGCTGTTGCAACACCGGCAGCCAGTCTTGTTTACGATAGTCGATCGCATGGTCCAAACCCCGCTCGGCAAGAAACTCATGCTTGCCCGGGCTCGCCGTCCCGTACGTCACCGCGCCGATCTTCTTCGCGATATCGATGGCCGCCAACCCAACGCCGCCGCCCGCGTTGTGAATCAACACTGACTCGCCCGCATGAAGCGAGCCCATCACGACGAGCAGCGCGTAAGCAGTCAGGTAGTTCACCGGAATCGCCGCTGCCTGCTCGAACGTCAACCGGTCCGGCTTCTCAAATATCTGCGTCGCTTTCACGACGACCTGTTCCGACTGTCCGCCGAACCGCGTCAGCGCCGCCACCGATCTGCCTTCAAACGAACTGTTGACGCCCTTGCCCACGGCTTCGACGACCCCGCTCACCTCGTAGCCCATCACGCAAGGCTTCGGCGGCGAGTCGGGATACAGCCCCTGACGCGAGAGAATGTCGGCAAAGTTCAGCCCCGCCGCGCGCACGCGAATCACAACTTCGCCTTCGCCCGGCGTGAGGTCCGGTTTTTGCTGGACCTTCAGGACGTCGATGTCGCCAGTTCCTGTGGTGACGATTTGTCGCATAGACCATATTATATGCGCCACGAACACATATGCGCCTGACAATATTGCTCGCACTGCTCGTCGTCCTGGCTGTAACCAGCCTGAGCTGCAACAAGGACCAGCAACCGTCTCGAAAAGAACTCACGCTTGCAGTCGTCTCCGGGGTCGAAGGCGACGCACTCAAACAGGCCGCGGCCGATTACGAAGCCAAAACCGGCGTCCATATCAATATCGCGCAGTTTCCTTACGCGAACCTTTTCGAGAAGGAAATGATTGACTTCAACGCGCGGACCGGGGCCTACGACCTGATCATGCTCGACGATCCCTGGTTCCCGACCTTCGCCAGCAAGCAGTTTCTGACCGAGCTGACGCCGCTGCTACAGAAACGCGGACAGAACGGGCCGGACAGCGACTTCGTCGCCACGTCCCTCGCCGTCTGCCGCCATCCGTACGAGACCGGCGCGCTCTACGCGCTCCCCTACGTCGGCAACTCGCAATTGTTCTTCTATCGCAAGGACCTTTTTGAGAAGCACGATTTGAACGAACCGGGCAACTGGATGGACGTGCTTGTTGCGGCAAAAACTATCCAGGAGAAAGAGAACGGTATGTACGGCTACGTGATGCGCGCGGCGCAGGGCAACGCCGCCGTCGCCGACTTCATGCCGATCTTCTGGGCCTTCGGCGGCGAGATGTTCGACGCCGCAGGCAAACCCACGGTCAACAGCCCGGCAGGAATCGCAGCGCTGGAGTTCATGCTGGCACTGGGTAAGTATTCGCCGCCTGGTTACGCCAGTTTCAATGCTGATGAAGTCGGGGCTCACCTCTTGCAAGGTACGGCAGCGATGTCGATTAACTGGCCCGCGTGGATCAGTAAGTTCGACGATCCGGAGAGATCGAAAGTGATTGGGAAGATTGCGTTCACAGTGTTGCCCGGTTACCAGAGACGTGGACAGGCGGAGATCGGAAACTGGTTGATCGCGATCCCGCGTGATTCGCAAAACATCGAGGCGGCGATGGACTTTCTGGTTTGGGCCACGAGCGCGGAACAGATGAAACTATCTGCACTGCGAGGAAATCCGCCGACGCGCAAGTCGCTGTTCCAGGACGCCGAACTGCTCGCGAAGCATCCGGCGTATCCGGCGCAACTGCGTTCACTCGAAACCTCGCGGCCGCGACCGCGCACGCCGCAGTGGAACGAGATAGAAAACGCCTTCGGCATCTTTTTGTCGAAAGCCAACAGCGGCGCCTTGTCACCCGCAGAGGCGATGAATCAGGCGAATGCCGAAATCGAGAAGATTGTCCAACGCGGGCAGTAGACGCGGACCGCTGCTGCCTTACTTATTACTCGCGCCGGCAGTGGCCGTGCTTCTCGCGCTCTCAATCTACCCGCTGATCTATTCGATCAGCGTCAGTCTGCAAACCGCCGCCGGCTGGGGTCTCGGAAACTTCACGCGTCTCCTGTCTGATAACTTCTTCCTCACCGCGATGGCCCATACGTTTGTCTTCGCGATTGCGGCGCTGACGTGTGAATTTCTTCTCGGGCTCGGATTGGCGCTGTTGCTAAACAGTCAGATTCGCGGGCGCGGACTGTTTCGCGCCAGCTTGCTCGTGCCGATGATGTTGCCGCCGGTAGTCGCCGGCGTCGTTTGGCGGCTGTTGCTCAATCCAAACTTCGGCGCCGTCAACGGCACTCTGAAACAGATCGGCATCGACACTGAATCTTTGACGTGGACCGCGTCGCCGCGTCTCGCGATGTTGTCGGTGATTGCGGTCGATGTTTGGCAGTGGACGCCGTTTGTGTTTCTCGTGCTGCTGGCAGGGCTTCAGGCGATTCCGCAGGAGCCGTACGAGGCGGCGTTGATTGACGGATCGAGCCGCTGGCAGACGTTTCGACACGTAACGCTGCCGTTGCTGAAGCCGGCGATCCTGATCGTTCTGCTGCTGCGCACGATGGATCTGCTGCGGGTGTTCGATCAGATCTTCATTCTTACCGAAGGCGGGCCGGGCTTCGCGACGGAGACGATTAGTCTGTACATCTATCGAACGGCGTTTCGGTTTTTTGATTTTGGTTACGCGGCGGCGATGTCGTTTGTGCTGTTGATAGTGACTAATGTGATCAGTGTTTTCTATATACGAGTCTTAAAGCATGAAACACAGATTCAGTAAATATGTGGCGTTGAGTGTAGCGTTGGCGGCGGCGCTCGCGCCGGTCTACTGGATGTTCACGATCTCGCTGAAGTCCGAAATCGACCACTTTGCGAGCCCGCCGCCGTGGTTCAACTTCACGCCGACGCTGGAACATTATTACGAAGCGTTCGTCACGCGATCGTTCGGACAATACCTGATCACCAGCGCGGTCGTCGCGGTTATCTCGACGTTGTGCGCGCTTGTGCTCGGCACGTTCGCGGCTTACTCGCTGGCGCGATTTCGTCTGCCTTACAACCTCGACAGCCGGCTCTCGATGTGGATTCTTTCGACGCGAATGTTCCCGGCGATCGTCACCGCTGTTCCGTTGTTTCTGATGATGCGCGACCTGCGGCTGCTGAACACAAAAGCGGCGCTGATCATCGTTTACACCGCGTTCAATCTTCCGTTCGTAGTCTGGATGATGCGCGGATTCTTCGACGAAGTGCCGCGCGATCTCGAGGAAGCCGCGCTGGTCGACGGCGATTCGCGAATGGGCGCGTTGTTTCGCGTCGTGCTGCCGCTGGTCGCGCCGGGCCTCGCTGCGACGGCCGTGTTCTGTTTGATCGTCTCGTGGAACGAGTTTCTGTTTGCGCTGGTGCTGACGCAAACGGACGCTTCGATGACGCTGCCGGTCGGAATCGCCGGACGCGTGACGCAGTACGAAATTAAATGGGGCGTGATGAGCGCCGCCGGAGCGGTAGCGATCGTTCCGATTCTGGTGTTTGCGATGGCGATGCAGAAGTACCTCGTGCGAGGGCTCTCGATGGGAGCAGTAAAGGGATAAGGTGTCCATCAAGTTCGAAAACGTGACGAAGACATTCGGCGACACGCGCGTCGTGGACGATCTGTCGCTCGAGATCGACGACGGCGAGTTCGTCGTGCTGCTTGGTCCATCGGGTTGCGGAAAGACGACTACGCTGCGAATGCTTGCCGGTCTCGAAACGGTGACCACGGGCGACATCTACATCGGCGACGAACGCATCAACGACGTGCCGACACAACATCGCGACCTCGCGATGGTCTTTCAAAGCTACGCGCTGTATCCGCACATGACGATCGCGGAGAACATCGCGTACCCGTTGCGTGTCAGAAAACTCGACAAAAACGAGCGCGCCAAACGCGTCAACGACGTAGCCGCGATGCTCGAGATTGAATCCCTACTGGATCGCAAACCGCGCCAGCTTTCAGGCGGCGAACGCCAGCGCGTCGCGCTCGCGCGCGCGATCGTGCGCGAGCCGCGTGCTTACCTGATGGACGAACCGCTGTCGAACCTCGACGCTCGTCTGCGCGTGCAGATGCGCGGCGAACTGAAACGCCTGCAACACCAACTCGGCACGACGACCATCTACGTCACGCACGATCAAGCGGAAGCGATGACGCTCGCATCGCGAGTCGCGGTGATGAAACGCGGGAAGCTGCAACAGTTCGACACGCCGCTCAACATCTACAACCATCCGGCAAACCGTTTCGTAGCGGAGTTCGTCGGCAGTCCGAGCATGAACTTCATCGACGGCCGAATCGACGGCGGTGTTTTTATGAGCGAGTTGATTCGCATTCCAGTCATAAA
>DASRIM010000333.1:0-5763 GCA_035649995.1 Pyrinomonadaceae bacterium
TGAACGATGCGATCGGCGTGCTGGGCATAGCGTGGATCGTGCGTCACCATGCAGATGGTGGCGCCGCCGCGATGCAGCTCGCGCATCAACTCCATCACGGCCTCGCCGTTGGTGGAGTCGAGGTTTCCGGTCGGCTCGTCCGCGAGCAGGATGCTCGGCTGTCCGCCGACTGCACGCGCCACGGCGACGCGCTGCTGTTGACCGCCGGACAACTGGCTCGGCAAGTGCTTCGCGCGATGGGCCATGCCGACGCGCTCGAGCGCTTCCGTCGCCCGCTTCTTTCGCTCGCTGGAGCTCATGCCGCGGTAAGTCAACGGCAGCTCGACGTTCTCGTAAACCGTGAGATCGCCGATCAGGTTGAAGCTCTGGAAGATGAAACCGACTTCCCGGTTGCGGATGCGCGCGCGCTCGGACAGCGACAGGTTCTCAACCGGATGCCCGTTGAGGATGTACTGTCCTTCGGTCGGCGTATCGAGCAAACCGAGAATCGACAAGAGGGTTGATTTGCCGCAGCCGGAAGGCCCGGCAATGGAGACATATTCACCTTGCTTGATGTCGAGATGGATACCCGAAAGCGCGTGGGTTTCGACTTCGTCCGTGTAGAAGACCTTCTTAACGTCAGCGAGGTGGATCAGGGGCTCGGATGAACTCATCATTCACTCCTTGAAATGTTGTGTTTACTTGAACCTTTTAAAATGAACACCGCAGACCCGATTTCCATGGCATCGGGCCTGCAATCTTTCGTCGATCAACGAACGCGTATGCGATCGTAATTGTCGTACGGCGACGTGTCGGAGATGATCACCTGCTCGCCTTCGCGCAGCCCGTCGAGTATCTGAATCGTGCTCACGGAGTTGGCGCCGAGCTTCACCGGCCGCCGCACCGCTTCGCTGCCGTCGGGAGTCAGCACGAACATACTGATGGTTTGATACGCCTGGCCAAACGCCGGGCGCCCGACTTTCAGGACGTCTTGCAGACGTTCGAGCTCGATGGTTCCGTCGACGCTGAGATCGGGACGCGCGCTTGGCGGCAAAGGCGCAGCCAGTGAAACGTCGATCTCGACCGTACCTTCACGCGCTGCCGGGTCGATTCGAGCAACCTTGCCCTGGATCGTGCCGTTGCGCGTATCGACGAGGACGGGCTGTCCGATACGGACGCCGCTGATCTGTGTTTCCGCAACTCGCAGGACGGCTTTGAGTGACGTGGGATCGGCTACGCGACAAATGTTCTCGCCCTGGTTTACCTGCTGTCCCACTTGCACCGAAACGACTTGCAGCACGCCCGCCGTGCCGGCGCGCACTTTCAAAGCATCGACCTGTTCGCGTTTCAACTTGGCGAGCACCCGCAACTGCGCGAGACGCGACGAAGCGGCGTTGAGCTGGGCGCGCGTTGATTTCGCGCTCACTGCCAGTCGTTCTTGTTCGACTTTCAGCCGGTTCTGGATGTCCTGCACGTTTACGCGCGAGATCTTCAGTTGCAGATCGGCGACAAGGCCCTGTTTACCCAACACTTCATCGGCGTCGAGTTGCAGTTTTGCCTGGCTGTACTGCGCGGTGATGGTCGCGATGGCGGCCTTCTGCGTCATCGTGTCGCTTTCGAGGCGCACGCGCAGGTTTTCCTCGTCAGCTTCGGCTGCTTTCACCTGGAAGTCGGCATCGGTGGCCTGCTGCTCCATCTCCGGGTTCGAAAGCTCGGCGATCACGGTCGAAGGCTCGACCGTAACGCCTGCCTGGAGCAGGATCGCCTCGACACGTCCCTGGGCCGGCGCCGGCACCCAGCGTGTCACTTCCGGCACCAGCGTGCCATTACCACGGACATCACGGACCATCTCGCCGCGTTTGACGGTTTCAATCACGGCGGTGGATCGATCGACGGTGAACGGGGCCGGTTTGAGTCTTGCGAGGGCGTAAGTGATGCCGCCGACGGCGATGAGGCCGACCACGATCAAGATTCCCATCTTGATCTTCTTCTTGATCTTCGATTTAGGGGGTCGTTTGATATCCATGATGCTGACTTCTAGTTCTCAAAAAATTAGTGGAGAGCTGTAATAGCCAGTTGAGAGAGCGGCGATGCGCGCGCGAAGAGTGATTCGGATCGAGCTAGTACAAACTTCACGCACTATTATACAGTTCTCCGCCATGGCAACGAATCAAAGCCCGTGCCAGCGCGTAAAACTCACCCGATCCGGCGTTTATCTGCGGTTATCGACGTAAACTCAAACATGGATTTGAGAATTTCGACAACCAGCGTTTCGCTTGCGGGATCAGCCAAATCCCACTTTCGAAACCGAATCGACGCGCCCTCAAACACGTGTACGAGATTTTGAACGCTAACCGCCCGTCGTGGTCTTCTGGCTGACGGGCGTGTGCAGACTAAGCCGCGTGCGCATGCGCTGCTTCCACTTGCTGTTGTCGGCCTCGACCTCTTCGATGCCGGTCAGCGACGACGAGAGCGATTCCCCACCCAACTGGCGCATCTTGATGTACAGCAAGGCGGGCACGATCGACATAAGCGGCATGATGAAGATCTGGTTCAAGCTGAGCAGTTGTTGAAGAATGCGGCGAGAAAGGCTGTTGCTGTTGCCGCTGACTTTGAAGGTCGCTCCCAGGAGCGCGCCGAGGATACCGCTGATCACGCTCGGAATTACGATCTGAAGAATGGTGACGATGATGATTGTCCGCCACGAACGCGACGCTAACTCGCGCGCCCGCCGCATCGCGGCTTTCTTCTCCAGTCCCTCAATGAGCACGACCGGCGCGTACAACGAATACCGGACCATCACGACAACGCTGGGAATGATGAACAAGATAAACCCGATCACGATCCGCACCGTGACCCTCACCATCGTCTTCAGAAACGGACGCCACCGCTTTCGCAGGACTTGAAACGCCGCTCCGAGCTGCACCGGCCGCAGAGGTGCAGCCGTCAGTTGTGTGATGATTACCGCGGTTACTCCCGAAATCACCCCGCCGGCAATGAATACCGCCACGATCTGCAAAAGAGCGACTATCACGGTTGCGCAACCGAGTAAGATCTTTTGGGCCAGTCCTCCGCCCCTCATCACGTGTTCGAGGATCGAAACACCGATCATCAAAAGCGTCGTCACAAGCACCGGGATGTGAGCCAGAAAACTCAGCTTCAAAAACTTCGGAAAGTATTCGCTGTACAACGAAAACGCGCGGCGATAAAGCGCGCTGATCCCCTCGCTCTCCGCACGCAGCGCGCTCCCTAACGCGAACGCCGTTTGCGGACGTTCGGCAGGGTTCTTCGACAACGCCGACATAACCACAGCAGCCACTCGCTTCGGAATCTTCTTGTCCGATCGTTCACGCAAGTCAGCCGGCGTTTGCTCGCGGTGCGCGCGCATCACGGTCGAGGTGTTACCCGCGAACGGCGGTTCACCCGCGAGCATCTGGTAGGCGATTACTCCGAGACTATAAATATCCGATCGCGTATCGACGTACCCGCCGCCGCACTGTTCGGGCGACATGTAAAGCGGCGTTCCCATGATCGCGCCGACGCGTGTCAGCGCCGGACCTTGCGCGGCAGTCGTGACGTGCTCGCCGTGTCGTCCGGCCCCGTGGGTCTGCTCGTCGAAGAGCAGCGTTCCATCCTCTTCTTCAGGATGGCCGGGCCGGGTCAGTTTTTCGTTCTGGAGCAGCGTGCCGACGCTTTCGCCCGCCGGCCGCAGCAGCGTGTCTGTTTCGAGGTTCGTTGCGGGCGCGCTAGTCGCAGTTGCGGCAGCGCGTTCGGCGGAAACGTTGTCGATGATCGTCGACGTGGCGTCTTCGTCGGCGGCCGGAGCGGCGGCCGCGGCTCCGACCTTCGCGATGCCGAAATCGAGGACTTTGACGCGATAACTTCCGAGCCGATTGGGTTCGAGCCAGATGTTGTCGGGCTTCAGATCGCGATGGATGATGCCCTGCTGATGCGCTTCGTGGACGGCTGAACAGACCTGCTCGAGAATGTCGGCGACCCACTCGAGCGGCAGACGCTTTTCTTCGTCGAGGACGTCGCCGAGAGTGCAGCCGTCGAGATACTCCATGACGAGGTAAGCGACCTGGCCTTCTTTCACGCGGGCAAAACCGAAGTCGGTGACGTCCACGACGTTTGGGTGGCGCAGCCGGCCCGCCGCGCGCGCCTCACGCTTGAAGCGCTCGACAAACTCGCGGTTGCGCATGAACTGAGGCGAGATCAGTTTCAGTGCGACGTAGCGTTCCGTCCCGAGGTGCGTCGCGAGATAGACGGCGCCCATACCGCCGCGTCCCAACATCTTTTCGAGGCGATATTTGTCGTCAAGTATCTGGCCGACGTACTCTTCGGGTCCCTGCATGAAGCACCAATGCTAACGCAAACAGCTTAGATAAACACAGCCACAGGCGTCCATTCCGAGCGACATTCCAATGGGTTGACCGTCGGGCGGAGGTTGAGGCTGCGTCAGGTTAACTTTCTTCGGGTCCTCCTGAAAACGCTTGATCTGTTCGAGCGTGTAGTAAACAAACGCGCGCTGGGTTTCATCGATCGTTGCGCGGCGTTGCAGTGCGGCGACGCGCGTAAGCCAGCTCTTGAGCTGGTCCAGTTTCCACCACGCGATCGCCCGTACTTGATTCGACGCTCGCTCATTTGCCGCCAGCGACATCAGATCGCCGAGGACGATCGCGTTTACACTGTGCTGGATCTCGCCCGCGTAACCGTTCGCGGCGGGCGCTTTCCACGTCGCCGCCAGGATCTTGTCGATCACTTCGCCAAGACTCGGATTGCGCTGATCGCGCGCATGAAACTGGACCAGGCGAGCGGCGCGCTCCTGGTTCAGTAAAAACCCGCTGACGTGATCGGCAATCGCTTCCGCCGGCGCAAGCGCGTCGAACACCGGCTGCGTTCGCGTGCGAAACACTTCGCGGTTGCGCGGATAACCGGCTGGACGCGGCGGGAGCAAACGCAGCAACGGCTCCGGCAGCGACAACGCATCCGGTTTCAACGTGTCGAGCACCGCCGCGAGCGCGCGACGCTGTTCTTCAGGCGCGACGATCTGCGGCAGTCGATCGCCTTTTCCTTTCAAACTGAACGTGTAGTCCTGACCGCCGATTACCTTCGCCGCTGCCTCCACCTGGTAACGGTGATACATGTAGATCGGCACCAACACGTCTTCGATCGTCGCGAGCGGCGCTCCTTCGCGGATGTTGTTCTCACCGAAACGACGCAAAGCCGCGGCGCGCACCTTCATCACGTTTCCGAGCTCGTCGATCGCGTTCGTGCCGTTGTCCCAGAGATGGGCCACTGAGCTCGAACTGCTCGGCGGTCGAGCGTCCTGATCGGTCAGATACATCAATCCGCGCGCGAACGCTGCGTTCAATGTGGCGTCGAGCGCTTGGCCTTCATTAGTTCCGGGAGGAAAGTCCTGATAACCATACACGATGGCGACCTTGTCCCAGTCGCCGATGCCGGTCGCGTAAGCTTCTGTCAGATCCGGTAGACCATTCGCGTCGAGTTTTGCACGGGGCGCCGGATAGTCCATCACGGAAGCGCGATTGACCGGGCTCGCGGCGTAGTTGTGCTGCAGTCCCAGCGTGTGGCCCACCTCGTGCGCGGACAGTTGTCGCAGACGCGCGAGCACCATCTCGAGCAGCTTCGGCGAGGCGGTCCGTGTGTTGTTGTACGGAGCCAGCAAGCCTTCCGCGATCAAAAAGTCCTGGCGATCGCGTAACGATCCGAGCGAGACCCGCCCCTGAATGATCTCGCCCGTGCGCGGATCGACCAGCGAGC
>DASRIM010000334.1:0-12819 GCA_035649995.1 Pyrinomonadaceae bacterium
ATCGTTCAACGCGACGCCAATACCTGGCCCACGCAATGGACCGACTACGATCCTCAAGACCCGCCAACCTAACTAACAAACGGTAAAAAAACCGACGACGGGCGGCTCACGATCGGGCCGCCCGTTCTGTTATCTACCACAGATTAAAAAACCATCCGTAAATCGCTAGGCCGGCGGCGGGCCAGATACTGAAGACAATAAAGGTGAGAAATGCGAGTCCGGAATTGACCATCCGGTACAGCCCACCAGTGTAGTAGGCGCCGACTATGACTGCCGCGACATAAGCCGAGACGAAGCCGACTGCGTACATAATTATCGTCGCCACGATCGACGCGTCTGAGACTGAGCTTCGCACTACCGGAGCCACGTAAGCCGACCACCCGATCTGCAAGAAGCCGCTCAAGACAAGAGCCGAGATCACGTACGCGTCACCGCGCGAGTACAGATCCATCCGGAACAGACGTTGAGCTAGAACCATCAATGCGGAAGTCACGATCAGGACGGTCCAAAACATCCAGTAACCCTTCGTTAATTGCCATGCCACTGCTGCCTTGCCGAACGGCCAAAGCAACACTGCCGTCAAAGCAACGAAAAGGATGTTCAGCACCAGCGCGAACAGATAGTCGAACAGTTCTTTCTGATCTTCATGCAGCAGCCATTTGGAAAACTCACCCATCCGCGGCTCCCCCGCCCGTAACGAAATTCAATTCCGTCGCATAAATAAGTGAAACGTTGTACCCTGTCCGAAAACGGACGCATATCATGACTGGCATATTCGGCGAAACTCTCAGCTTTCCACAAGAGAATGGTCCCGACATATCTCTGGTCGTGAACGGAGACGAATCGTACGCTCGCTACGAAACGCCCGCCGGCTACACCGTAATCTACGACTCCGAGCTCGGTCTTTACACTTACGCATCAACCGACGCTGACGGCAGGTTCGTCTCGACCAAGATTCCCGCTAGTGAACTTCCCCCCGAACGCCTGGCGCCACACCTCGAAGAAGCTTTTCCGGTCCGGGCCGCAAGAGCCCAGGCCAAAATCGAGAAACGCTCCCCGCCGGATAACGCAGGCTGACAAACTGGAGTGTCAACCCCCGCCGGCGCTGCTTGCCCAACATCGCTCCTGCAAAGAAAGGGATCACCTCATGAGTGGAATATTCAACGAACAACTAACGTTCAAACAGGAAAACGGCCCCGACGTTCGCCTCGTCGTGATGGGCGACGAACACTACGCGCACTACGAAACGATCGACGGCTACACAGTTGTGTACGACGTCGAGAAGGGGCTCTACTGCTACGCCATAACAGTCAACGGACGATTCGTCTCAACGGGCGTACCGATGAACGCCGCACCTCCGCCCGAAATCCGCCGGCACATCACCGAATCAGAAGAGGTGCGCCAACTCAAATTCACTTTGCGACACGCGAACCGCCAACCGCCGCCGCCGGTCTTCACGTCCATCGACACGGTCCGCACGCTTGGTCCAAACAACGGTCTTCTCACCGGCCGCCGCGTCAGCACCGGAACCGTGCGCGGTCTGACGGTCCTCGTCGAGTTTCAGGACGTCACGACGACGATCACGCAACAAGACGTCGAAGAGATGCTCAACGGCGCGAACTTCACCCGCAACGGTAACTTCTGTTCCGCGCGCGAGTATTTCCGGATCGTCTCCAACGGCAGACTCGATTACACGAACACGGTCGTTGGCCCAGTCAAGCTCAGCAGAAACCAACAGTTCTACGTCAACAACTCGCTCGTCCCGGAAGCGATGCAACTCGCCGTCAATACAGGCATCGACTTGAGCCAGTTCGACTCGCGCAACGAAGGCGTCATCGACGCCGTAAATTTCCTCTACGCCGGACAGTCGCGATACGAAGAAGAGCTGTGGCCCCACAATTCGTTTCTCGAGCTCCGCTTCGGAAACTTCCGCACCAACTTTTACTTGCTGACCGGCCTCGGCAGCACGCCGAACGATCTAACGATCGGCACTTTCTGCCACGAGAACGGACACCTGCTGTGCCGCTTTCCCGACATGTACGACTACGGCAATCGCGACGGCGACGGCGTGAAGAGTGCCGGAATTGGCTCGTACTGCCTGATGGGCGCCGGCAATCACCTGAACTTCGGCCGCACGCCCGCGCCGGTGTGCGCCTACCTCCGCGATCTCGCCGGCTGGTGCGACAACGTGGTCGATCTCACGCAGCCCGGAACAAAGGAAGCGCGTCATGCTGATTACCGCACGCTGATGAAGTATCCGACGGACAAGTTCAACGAATACTTCCTGATCGAAAACCGTTCCAAGCTCGGATTGGACCAGCACCTGCCGGCAAGCGGTCTCGCCGTCTATCACTGCGACACAAACGGCTCAAACGAGTTTCAGGAAGGTTCGTCAACGCGTCACTATCAGTGCGCGCTGCTTCAGGCAGACGGACGAACGGATCTCGAGCGCAACGCCAATCGCGGCGACGGAGGCGACCTCTACGGCGCGATTGCCGGAACAGCGTTGTCGCATGCGACGGCGCCATCCTCGCGACAGTGGGACAACATCGACTCGCGTCTGGTCCTTTCGCAGATCAGCGCACCCGGCGAAGTGATCACGTTTCAGATCGGTGAAGCGACGACGGGCGGCCAGGTGGTCGTGGGCGAAGCGTCTCCACAACTCGACATTCCCGATAACATTTCCACAAGCATCTCGAGCTCAATCGCGTTGAATCAAGCCGGTTTCGCGCGCCGGATCAAAGTGGGCGTTTCCATCAGCCACACGTACGTCGGCGATCTCGAAGTCGAACTGGTGAGCCCGTCAGGCGACCGCGCTGTGATTCACAATCGTCAGGGCGGCAATCAGGACAACCTGCGACAGATCTACGACTCAGCCGCGAACCCAGCACTGGCGGCGCTCACCGGCAAAGCAGCCGCGGGCAACTGGGAACTGCGAGTGCGCGACCTCGAGGCGCAGGACACGGGCAAGCTCGATAGGTGGAACATCGAGATAGAGGTCGACGGCACTGGCAACCAGGTCGAACGGCACGAGGTCGCGCCGAACCTCGAGATACTCGACAACAATCCGGTTGGCGTCAGTAGTTCCCTCGCGTTCTCGAACCAGGGAACGGCGAGACAGGTAAAACTCGCCGTGGATATCGAGCACACGTTCATCGGGGATCTGCGTGTCGAGCTGTTCTCGCCATCAGGACGCCAGGCGCTGCTGCACGCGCAAACCGGCGGCGGCGCGGACAACCTGACGCTGGCGCTGGATTCGAACACACCTGCCTCGCCGCTGCTGCCGCTCGTAGGTCAGCCGGTCCAGGGAAACTGGGTCTTGCGCGTCACGGACGTGGTGGGCCAGGACGTCGGGAGACTAAAAAAATGGAGCCTTGAATTGACACCACAGATTTAGTGGATTGAGTGCTCGCGTTTGTCGAAGTGCTTTGCTATGGTAAGCGCAAGGGAGAAGTATCATGAAGATAATATTTCGACTTCTGCTCTCCATTTCGCTGCTCCTTTCCCTTGCCTCCCCGCTAATCGCCGACACAATTCGTCTCAAAGACGGCAGTGTCATTCGCGGGCAGGTGATCGGATTTAAGGACCAGCAGTTCACGATCCTGATAGGTGGCAACGCACGAGGCAGACGCGGGCAAACTACCGTTTACGTCGAGGACGTCGAATCGATCGAATTCGACTCCACGTCAGCCCCGTCGTCCAGCAGCACTGATGACAGCAGCATGGCGCGGAACAACCCTCCGCCAGTGCCGCGCACGACCCGTTCCGAGCCGACCCCTTCAGAGCCGCGAGAGGACACGCAACCAATGTCATCGTCGGCGCCGACCTTCTTTACGATTAAGGTCGGCGTGCGCGCTGACGCCGCCAACAACGGTTGGACAAACAGCGGCCTCGTCGTTCGCAAGGGACAGCGTCTGCGCATCACTGCGTCCGGCCGCGTGTCGCTCGGCCGCGGACGCTTCTCGACGCCGGGCGGCCTGTCGAACCTGAACGACCAGGACAAGTTGATGCGTACCGAGGCGACCGGCGCGGTGATCGCCGTCATTGGCGACGACAACGACGACTTCATTCTGATTGGTCCGCGAAGAGAGTTCGTGGCGCAACGTGATGGCGTGCTGTTCCTGGGCGTGAATGAAGGCGACTTGACAGACAACACCGGCAGCTACGACATTGTTATCGAAGCAGAAGCGAGCGGGCGGTGAGGCCGTAAACCGGGATTGGCGGTAAAAATCCGTGGTAAACGCCGGTTGGAGTGTCGGCATCAGACCTTTTTGACCTTCCTCCGCGTCCTCGGGAGTTGAACTATGAAATTTAATCGAGCATATCCGCTTTTTGGAATCGTTCTCGCTTGCTTGTTGATCCTCGGATTGTACGTAAATCCGGGTTTGTCGCAGTCGCGCCGGCAGCCGCCGACCTCCAACGAGAAGAAAAACAAGCGACCCGGCGAGACTACGCCGACAAAAGAAGGCGAACAGGAGCCTCTGCCGAAAGACCTCGAACCGGTCAAACCGCAGGATCTCGAGAAAGTCACCATCTCGACCCAGATCGTAAACATCGACGTCGTCGTCTATCACAAGAAGAGCGGCCAGATCGTCACCGGTCTCAAGAAACCCAACTTCGCTATCTTCGCCGACAACGCGCCACAAACGATCACCAACTTCGCGACTCCGGAAGCGCCGATCACCGTCTCTATGGTCGTCGAGTACAGCAAGTGGTCGGAGTATTTCGGATATGCATCGAGCCGCGGCTACGAGCCGGGGACTTACGAAGTGATTCGCCCGACGGCGATGTTCCTGTCGCAATTCATCAAGCCGCCCGACGATTACGTCTCTGTCGTGGCGTTTGATATTCGCCCGACTCCGTTGACCGATTTCACGAACGATCCGGGCCGTCTGCAACAGGTTGTGAGTTTGCTGTTGCGGAACACGCCGGCGTTTCGTGAGACGAACCTGTTTGACGCGTTGAAGTTTGTGCTCGTCGGCGGGCGCGGCGACTCCGTCGTGCTCGAAGATTCGAAGAGCGATAAGTCAGACTACGCGGGCATGGCTTCGATCCAGGGCCGGCGGCGCGCCGTGATCCTGATCGCGTCGGGCATCGACACGTTCAGCAAGATCAACTACGACAATGCGCGCAAGGTCCTCCAGAACTCCGGCGTTCCGGTTTACATCATCGGCACGGCCAACATGTTCAAGAAGATGTACGGCGACCAGTTGCCGGCGACGGACGGTGTGTTCGGCATGCCGGGCCGCATGAGCTGGCTGCAAGCTGACAACACGTTGCAGACGTTTGCGAAGGAAACCGGCGGCGCGTATTTCCCGGTGACGTTTGAAGGCGAACTGCCGAAAGTGCTCAGCAGCATCAACGCTCTGCTGCGCAGCCAGTACAGTCTCGCGTTCAATCCGGGCGACGTTCGCGACGGCAAGCAGCACAAGCTGAAAGTGAGCGTGGACGTGGACGGCGACGGAACGTATGACGACAAGGAGTACGTGATTCAGGCTCGCCAGTTCTACAACGCGCCCAAGCCGGAGAAAACTGACAAGGGCTCAAAATAAATTCGCGGTTTAAACTCCGTACATTCGTAAGCGGAACTCGTCATTGAAAGAGACGATTTCCGCTTTTCGATTAGAAAACCTTTTCGTCTCACGCAGTAAATCAGGCAGACCGCGCAGCGTGAGTTTCAACCCGTACGCCGTGCTCGTAAGCACCGACGCCAACTGCGGGTTCAGCCGTTGCGGCATTCCGTATCGAATCGCTTTCTGCGCCACCGGCGAGAAACCCACGCTCCTTCTCGAATTAACAAACTCCAGCGAGTGATCGAAAACGTGCAACCGGCTCGGCAGATCTCGCAGCGCGAGATCGCGATGGGCCAGCATGTTGGCAATCGCCTCGGTGACGACGCCGCGGTGATAATTCGCCCGCGCCGGTACCGGCGAATCGTCGTCTACAGTTTCCGCTAGATTTTTCGGACGCGCCTCGCGCAGATCGCAGTAACGGCTGACAAACCGAACCGTCGTTTCGTAAATCGTCAGTAGATTCCCGGTCACTTTCACGCGTTCGACAATCGGCGATTGCGGCGAGTCGCCGGAGAACCTGGTCACAGTCACCGCCGCGCGCGGCAGCAACTCCGCGACGCGCTCGTCGCGGCCGAACAACAGCAAACCGGCAACAGTGGGAACGACGTCCTGACCGTCGCTCGTCGCCAGCAAAAGATCGCGCTCGAGCACGTCAGTGGTCGGATACCCAACTACTGTCGCTTCTTCAAACGCGCCGCCTTCAAACTCGCGCAAGTAACTCCAGAGATGCGCCTCGTCAATGTCCGCGATCGTCGAACCGAGCGCCGGAACTGCTTCGTAGCGCAGCGTCCGCGCTTCGTCCAGCAGCGCCGAGATCTCCTCGCGCGACGCCTCGCGTTTTTCGGCGCCGATGCGCAGGTAGAAACGTCCATCGCGCGTGCGATACGGCCGGCGCTTTGTCTCGACGTCGAGCGCGACGATGCGACGCCCGTTGTCGAGCGCGATGCGATCGATAAACGGCACCATTCCCGGCTGCACTTCCTCGCGACAGATCCGCACGAGGTCTTCCTGCACGCGTTCCGGATCGTCGACGCCTTCCACGCGCATCTGATCGTTGACGCCGAAGACGATGACGCCGCCGCCGGTGTTCGCAAGGGCCACGATCTCCTGCGCGATCTTTTCCGTGTTTGAAAGTTTGACTTTGAGCTCGAGAAACGTGTCTTCGCCGCCGCGAATCAGCCGCAGCAGCTCGGTCCGCGAAGTCTGCGGCGCAGGCGTGGACAGCATGTACTCCTGGAACGAACGCTCCGTGGTGGGTTCGTGTCGCTGGTTGCTGCGGAATCTTCTGCGAGCCATTGGCGTTGTTTCTGGGGAGGCGGTAGTGTAACACGAACCATCCCTAACGACGCCCGACAAGAACAGTCAGGAAGGGGGCAACGCCCCCGCTATCGCACAGGCGGGGGCGCACTTCGTTTGCCCACCTTCCTGCCTTGTTCTTTGGGAAGGGTGCAAGTCAAACCTATTCATCGGCCGGCTCGCGCACGGTTTCCAGGATCTCAATCTCCCTCTTGGCAAGCGAGTCGCCCTGGATGTTTATGGCTACCGCATACAAGCCCACCGAGACCAAGGCGAACGCTGCGAGCGTCGCATACGACACGTAAATGTTGCGAGTGAAATAGCCGGCCGCCGAAGCGAGAAACGCAGGCAGTCCGAGCACGCCGATCATCGGAATCAACAGCAGACCGGCGACCCCCGAAACATTCATGCGCTTCCCAAAGCGCATCCGTTTTGGAAACCGGATCGACACCCAGTTGCCGTATATCGACATGATCGTCGTAAAGACGACGAAAGCCAGCGCGACAAACGCGAGATCACGAACAGTCAGATCCCGGAAGACGATAGCGTTGAGCGCCATCAACGCCGCGGAAAACACCAAAGCGACAATGGTCACGGCAATGTTCTTGCCGATGAGTATCTTCCGCCTGTCGATCGGCGAGAGGATATAACTCCGCATCCCGCCTTCTTCAAAAGCAAACGAGTTGCACCAGATGCCGCTCAGGATCAGGAACACGTAGAGAACGGCGCCCGTTGCGAATATTCCGGGACTGTACGCCATAAACTCGTTCGCGTTCGGCGGATTCATGCTGCCGAAGTTTGACTTGTTGAAGAGACGAATGAAGATCAGGATCAACGGCATGAGGGCCATCATTCGTATCTGCGCGTTGCGCAGCGCGTAACGCAGCTCTTTTTCGACGACGGCGGAAAGGTCCGGCGGCAACAGCGGCAGTTGCCAACCCGCGTACATCGGCCCATCGAGATTGTGGAGATTAGCCTCGCCCACGGCTTTCGGTTTTCGTCGTCCACCAAGACCGAGCGCGACGCGGCGCGCGATCAAGTACGAGCCCGCAATCAGGATGATCGTGTAGGCGGATAACGTGATGAATGCGATCGCGTATTCGAGACTGTAGCCAGCAGCGCCGCTTACGAAGAGAACAGCCGCAGCGCCGGGCGGAGTCCAGCGCAGTGAACGCACCGATTCGGCGTGACGAAACAGGATCGGCACGAGCTGTCCTGCCAGCGCGCCGCCAATCCCGGCGACCGCACCGATCAGCGCGACGATCGTTTCGCCGCGTGCGCGCTTGCGCCGCAGGAGCGAGCCCATCGTCGTCGTAAGCCACTTCGAAAGTGCGACGCCGAACAACGTCGCCGGTATCGCGCCGATCAACGCAATCGCGAGGTTCCCCTTTCCGAGTCCCGCGCCGATGCTGAGCGCCAGAATCGCAGGCACCGCGAAGATCGAGTGCAACGTGGTGAACTCGCTCGCGAAATCGACCGCAAACAGTTTGCGCAGCGTGATCGGATACATCAGCAACTTTCCGGCGTCGAACTGTTTACCGCCGCCGATGCTCAGCGGCACCGTGGCCCACATCAGGTACATGAAACTGAGGATCGAAAAGAAGATGAACTCGACTGACGCGGAGACGTCACGAGTGGCGGCGCGTCTGAACACCTGGCCCACGGTGCCCGGGTGTGTCAGACCGTAGGCTGTCACGCCGAGACCGAGCGCGACGATTAACGACAGTGCGAGCGCGGCGAGCATGCCGAGTATAGTCGCGGCCTTGTTCACTACGGCCTTGCGCGAACGAAGGGAGTTGCGAGCGAGTTTCCACTTGAGCCAGATCAGTGTGCGGAGTTGGGACATTTGTCGGTTGTCTGTTATAGGAATCCGTGTAAGTCTTAGTTGTCAAGTCAATGATCCAAAACGCTTACGTCGGACTCGGTTCCAATCTCGGCGACCGCGCAGGCTACCTGCTGCTCGCGGTGCGCGGCATCTTCGACGCGGGGCTCGAGGTGATTCGTCTCTCCAGCATCTACGAGACGCAGCCCGTCGAGAACGAGAACCAGCCGCGTTTTCTCAACATGGTCGCGGAGATTCGCGGCTCAACGCTGCCCTCGCCGGAGACGGTCATGGCGCGCCTGCTCCGCGTCGAGTACGCGCTCGGCCGCACGCGCGAGGTGTTCATGGGCCCGCGCACCATCGATCTCGACCTTTTGATTTGCAAAGACGCACAAGTAAAAACAGAGTTTCTCACGCTACCGCACCCGCGGCTGCACACTCGCCGTTTCGTGCTCGTGCCTCTGAATGAGCTCGTCCCGAACCTGGTTCATCCCGTCCTCGGCAAGTCCATTGGCGAACTTTTGGCGAACACCTCCGACCATTCGTCCGTTGCTCGATGGAAGTGCTAAAAACGTCGATTGCCGTTATAATGAGCGCCTCTTGTTATCAAGCCCGCAACATAGCCAAACTTTCCGTGTTTCTGGCAATTCAATTGTCCACAAATCGTGGTGTAAAGAGAGCTGAAAAATGCCTTACCTGAAGCCTGAACGTCCGGAAAAGGTTAGTGCCCCGTCTTTGCGATCCAGCAAACAACGAGGCGAACGCCTGGTTTGTCTGACAGCTTACGACTACCCGACTGCGCGCATCCTCGACGAAGCCGGCATCGACATCATTCTCGTGGGAGACAGCCTGGGTAACGTCGTGCTCGGCTACGGCAACACCGTGCCGGTGACGCTGGATGAGATTCTGATCCATTTGAAGGCCGTGCGCCGCGCCGTGCAGCGCGCTCTGCTCGTCGCCGACATGCCGTATGGAACGTTTCACACCGGCGACGACGACGCTGTTCGCAACGCATTGCGTCTCATCAAAGAAGGCGGCGCCGAAGCGATCAAACTCGAAGGAGGTCACAAGCGCGTCCACCTCGTCAAACGTCTGGTAGACGAAGAAGTCAGCGTCATGGGCCACATCGGCTTGACGCCGCAGTCGATCAACCAGCTCGGCGCGTATCGCGTGCAGGGTAAGACTCCGCGCGCCGCGCAGCAGTTGATCGACGATGCGAAGGCGCTCGAAGACGCGGGCGCGTTTGCAGTGGTGCTCGAGGTTGTCCCGCGCGCGATAGCAAAGATGATCACCGAAAGCATCCAAATTCCGACCATTGGGATCGGCGCCGGCGTTCACTGCGACATTCAGGTGCTGGTCCTGCACGACATGCTTGGTCTTTCGTTCGGCAAACAGGCGCGGTTCGTGCGGCCATACGCGAATTTGCGTGAAGTGATGACCGAAGCAGTCAGTAAGTATGCGGACGATGTTCGCAACGGCACGTATCCTTCGGAAGCGGAGTCGTATGGTCTACCCGCCGAGACCGCCGAAGAGTTGGATATCGAAATTCCCGCGAGAGACTCAAAAGCCGAGAAGTCCTGATTCCAACCTCAAAACTATGGAGATCATCAACCGCCGTCAGCGCATGACTTCCGTCGCGCGCAAAATCCGCCGTGAACAGGACAAGACTATCGGCCTCGTTCCCACGATGGGCGCTTTGCACGAAGGTCACCTGAGCCTGGTGCGCGAAGCGCGAAGGATGTGCGACGTCGTCGTGGTCTCGGTGTTTGTCAACCCGACCCAGTTTGGTCCAGGCGAAGACTTCGAACATTACCCGCGCGATCTGACGAAAGACACGGCGCTGCTTACGGATTACAACGTCGATTACATCTTCGCGCCGACGGTTGAAGAGATATATCCGCGCGGGTTCTCGACGTACGTCAACGTCGAGGGACTCTCTGAACAACTCGAGGGCGCGTCGCGTCCCGGGCACTTTCGCGGCGTCGCCACTGTGGTGACGATTCTGCTCAATACCGTGCGGCCGGATTTCGCGTTCTTCGGCCAGAAAGACGCGCAACAGGCGCTCGTGATTCGACGTCTCGTTAAGGACCTCGCGTTCGACACCGAGATCGTCGTGTTGCCGATCGTACGCGAGGATTCAGGCCTGGCGATCTCGTCGCGTAATCTCTATCTGACGCCGGACGAACAGAACTCCGCGACGGTGATTCATCGTGCGCTGGCCCAGGCGAAGAAAGCGTACAAGGAAGGCGAGCGCAGTGCCGGACGCATCGCCGAATTGATTCGCTCCACCGTCGAGTCAGAGCCGCGGGCGCGACTCGATTACGTTACAGTCGCCGATGCCGAAACGTTGGAAAGGGTCGACAAGATAGACGAGCGGCCCACGCTGATCGCGGTCGCCGCCTACATCGGCAAGACGCGTTTGATCGACAATACGATTTTGAACAAGGTCAAGAAAAAAGACGGTGTCGCTTCTCAGTAAGAAACAGATCGGGTTTACACTCAACGGCGAACACGTCGAAGTCGCCTTCGCCCCGCACAAGACGCTGCTCGAAGTTTTGCGTGAGGATCTCAATCTCACGGGAACCAAGCACGGGTGTGAACTGGGCGAGTGCGGCACGTGCGCCGTGCTGGTCGACGGGCGTTCCATACTTTCGTGCCTGATGCTCGGGCTCGACGCCGAAGACCGCGAAGTAAAGACGATCGAAGGGATGGCCCAGGGCGCGGAGCTTCATCCGTTACAGCAGACGTTCGCCGATCTCGGCGCGGCGCAGTGCGGTTACTGCACGCCGGGGTTTCTGCTCGTCGCTGAAGAGTTGTTGAAGAAGTCGCCGAACCCGTCACGCGCTGAGATACAGGAAGCACTGTCGGGTAACCTGTGCCGCTGTACGGGGTATTTAAAAATTTACGAGGCAGTAGAACTGGCTGCGCAACAGATCCGTGGTGAGTAAAGACTTCAAAGTTATCGGAAAACCCTTTCGCAAGGTCGATGCGCGCGCGAAGTGCGTGGGCCAGACGAAGTTTGCGGACGACATCGTGTTGCCGCGGATGTTGTTCTGTAAGATTTTGCGGAGCCATCTGCCGCACGCGTTGATCAAGAGAATCGACGTTTCGAAAGCGCTGGCCCTGCCCGGCGTTTTTGCTGTTATCACCGGAAAGGATCTGCCGATTCCGTACGGCATCCTGCCCGTGAGCCAGGACGAACACGCGCTGTGCGTCGACAAGGTGCGCTTCATCGGCGATCCGGTTGCGGCTGTGGCAGCGCTTGATGAGGACGTCGCGTTTGATGCCATGAATTTGATCGAGGTCGAGTACGAGCCGCTGAATACGATCTCGACGATCGAAGAGGCGGTGTTGATCGACGAGCCGCGTATTCATGAATACGGCGACAGCGGGAACGTTCACAAAAAGGTTTCACTCGAATTCGGTAATGTCGAAGACGGGTTTGCCATGGCCGATCTCGTGCGTGAGGACACGTTCTTCTACGAAGGCAACACGCACTTGCCGATGGAGCAGCATGCGGCCGTCGCGCATTTCGATTCCGACGGAAAGATCACTCTCTGGAGCTCGACCCAAACGCCGCATTACGTGCATCGCGCGCTGGCGAAAGTGCTCGAACTGCCTGCCAGCCATATTCGCGTGATTGCGACGCCGAATGGCGGTGGGTTTGGCGGCAAGAGCGATCCGTTCAATCACGAAGTCGCTGTTTGCAAGCTGTCGATGATCACGGGACGGCCGGTGAAGGTGACACTCACACGCGAGGAAGTTTTCTACTGCCATCGTGGCCGACATCCGGTGTTGATGAAGGTCAAGACCGGCGTGAAAAACGACGGCGCAATCACGGCGATGCACTTTGAGTCGTACCTCGACGGCGGCGCGTATGGAAGTTACGGAGTGGCGAGCACGTTCTACACGGGCGCGCTGCAAACCGTGACGTATGAAGTGCCGCGGTACAAGTTTCAGGGCTTGCGGGCGTTTACGAACAAGCCTCCGTGCGGGCCGAAGCGCGGGCACGGCACGCCACAGCCGCGTTACGCGTTGGAAGTTCAGATCGACAAGATCGCCGAGCAGTTGCGGCTCGATCCCGCGGAGATGCGGCGCAAGCATCTGGCGCCGGCGAATACCGTGACC
>DASRIM010000335.1:0-10545 GCA_035649995.1 Pyrinomonadaceae bacterium
CGAGACACCGCAGGCAGGAAATATGAAGACATTCGCCGCCGCCTGATCGTCATGCTCCAGGCGCGCGGCTGCCCGCGAGCAGGCGAAGTCGCCGACGAAGCGATCAACCGCTTCATCCGCCGGCTCCCCGAAATGATCGACACATATCAGGGCGATCCTGTGCCCTACATATGCGTCATCGCGCGCAACGTTCATCGCGAGATACTGAGGAGCGATCCCGTACCGCTCGACGAAACTGACTACGATGGCTTAACGAGAAACGAGCCAGACGACGACGAAGAAGAAGAACGCGTTCACGAGTGCCTGGAACGATGCCTGAACAAACTCGAATCGAAACACCGCGAACTGGTTTTGAATTACTACCAGAACGATAAGCAAGCCAAGATCGATTTCCGCAAACAGTTAGCCAAGGCAATGGGAATAGCGGCAAACGCCCTGAGAATCAGGGTGCATCGTATCCGCACCACCCTCGAAACATGCCTGGACGAATGCCTCGGCCCAGAAGCTCCGACGAAATGAAATGAATCCAAAATCCTTATTGTGGTGGAGGCGCAAAAACTCCCGAGAAACCTCGAAGCTATCCGTGAGCCGCCAAGATGAAGAATCTATTCGAAGTTACTTGCTTGGCGGGCTTGACAAAAGCCACGGCGAACAGCTCGAAGAGCGGATGCTGAGAGACGACGCTTTCGTCGAGCAGGTGTTGCTGGCCGAGGATGAACTGGTTGAAGACTTCGCTCGCGGAGCACTCAACGCCACCGAGAAAGAGCAGTTTAAGAAACATTTTCTATCGACGCCGAAACGCCGGCGAAAACTGATGTTAGTGCGGGCACTGAGAAAATACTCCGACCAGATCGACCCGGTAAGCAACGTCGTGCAGCCGTCGCCCGTGCGGGCGCCGTGGTATCTCAGATTATCGACTCCACAGTTCAGGGCCGCAACTCTTTCAGTCCTCGTAGTGGCGGCGGCCATCGGTGGATGGCGTCTTTTCATCTATCGATCGCCGGTCGATCGCGGGCTGGTCGCACTCAACGAGGCATTCGCATCACAGCGGCCGCTGCAATCGCGCGTCACCCGCGTCGATTACGCGCAGTATTCCGCTACGCGAAGCGATCAACCGGCAAATGCCGTCAACCAGAATGCCTTGACCCGCTCGTCGGTGCTGCTTCAATCCGCACTCGACGCTAGCCCGACGGCCCAAACGCATCACGCCGTCGGACGCCTGTATTTACTGACGAGAGAATTCGACAAAGCCATCGCCCAGTTTGAAGAAGCACTGAAGTCAGCGCCAAACGACGCCCAGTTACACAGCGATCTCGGCGCGGCGCTGTTGGAAAAAGGCAAACTCGAACGCGCCGGAGATCAATCGGGCCAAAGCGAGCTCGCACTCGCCAGTGCACAGGAACATTTGAATCAGGCATTGAAACTGGACGACTCGCTGCTCGACGCTCGTTTCAATCGCGCGCTGCTCTACGAAACACTGCGGCTGGATCCGCAAGCACTCGCCGACTGGGAGAAGTATATAAGCCTCGATCCGAATTCACCCTGGGCCACGGAAGCTCGCTGGCATATCGAGCAAATACGAAAACGAAGCGAAACAATGTCGAGGCGTGACGCTGACTTATTCAACGAGTTTACCAGGGCGCAACAAGCCGGGGCCGACGAGCAGGTCTGGCGAGTTTTCAGCAAGAGTCACCGGCGCACCGGCAACTACATCACCGATACGCTGATTGATAAGTATCTCGAGGCGGCGACGGCCGGACGTAAGGACGAGGGTGAGAAATGGTCGCAGGCACTGTTCCGCCTGGGCCAACTCGCGAGTACACGCTCCGGCGACAGTTTCACGTCCGATCTGAGTCGCGCTTACAGCAGCGCTACGCCGCTGCTGCTCGTCCGTTTTCAAACAGCACGCGACCTCATGAAGCTCGCTTATTCAGAGTACGAGAAATCGAACCATGATCGAGCCATCGAAACGTACGATCAGGCGAGGGCGCTTTTCGACCAACTCGGCGACCACTCCGAAGCCTTCCTGGCCCAGTTCTGGATGGCCTTCTGCTACATGCAACGGGCCGACACCGAAATAGCGCTCCCGATCTTTGCGCAACTCGAGACCCTTTGCGCCGACAGAAATTACAAATGGTTGAGCGCGATGACGCAGAACGGACTCGCCAACGCCCACTCGCGTATCGCCAGGTACTCACAAGCGGTAGCCAATAGCTGGGCTTCATACGACGTTTCAATACAAATCTCTGACGACAACGGCGCCTTGCGCGCGCTGAACATGCTCGCCGGTCTTTATCGAAACCTCGGCAACTACCGCCAATCGCTTCACTTCACGCAAAAGGGCCTCGAGCTGGGAAACACCATCTCGGCCGACAATAGCCAGATGATCGGGTTCTACGCCACGGGCGCCTGGAGCTTCAATTCGCTGGGCCACCACTCCGCCGCACTCGAGTACGAAAAACAGGCCCTCGCGTTCGCCCAGGCAATGAAGAACCCACTGACGCAGTCGCGTTATCACATTCAGATGGGCCTGATCCACGGAATGCTCAACGACTACGGCGAGGCGATCAAGAACATCGAGGCCGGCATTGCGATCGCCGGAAAGTTGGGCCAACAGAAGCTCGCCCTCGAGATGCTCGCTTATGGAAAGTTTTATTTGGCGCGCGGGTATCGGAACACGAATCAGTTTGACGCTGCGCTGAGCGAGTTAAGTGAAGTAGAAAGGTTTTTTCGTGACAACAAACAACTAGCCATGTTGCACGAAACGCTCAAGGAGCAACTTCTCACGCAGATTGCAAAGGGTGAGATTGAAACCGCGCGGCAAACGCTCGCTCCCGTCATCGATGCTTACGAACAACATCGCGAGGCCATTCGCGAAGAAAGCAACCGCAATAGTTTTTTCGATAAAGAACAGAGCATTTACGACGTAGCAATCAACTTCACCGCGTCAATGCTTCACGATCCGGTTCAGAGTTTCACCCATGCGGAGAATTCTCGCGCGCGCTCCCGTCTCGATACTTTCAACGAAGGATGGACCGTTGAAAACAACGTACAAGGCCCGGATCTGCAATTCTCGACGACGCAAAAGCCGATGTCGTTGGACGAGATAAAGGGGAAGCTGCCGCGTCAGGTCCAGTTGCTCGAGTTTGCCCTGCTTCAGGACAAGCTGATCATCTGGTACGTCAGCAATGAACGGTTTGAGAGTAGGACCGTGAACACCGGCCGCGATGAAATCGCCGCGAAAGTGGACCAGCTTCTGAACCTGGTTTCGCGGCCGCCGCGCGGTAACGATCCGCAACTGATCGCGCCCGCGACAGAACTGTACAACCTCCTGATTCAACCGGTGGCTGACTTCCTCGATCCTCACAAACAGCTATGCATCGTGCCCGATAAGGCGCTCAACCTTCTTCCCTTCGACGTTTTGTTCTCTTCGTCGACGCAAAGATACCTCGTCGAAGACTTCACGTTGATCTATGCTTCGAGCGCCAACACATTCGTGCGCGACACGATCTCCGCCAGTGAAAAGATCCAGGGACCGCGCGAGACACTGCTCGGCGTCGGCAATCCGTATTTCGATCGCGGACAATTTCCGCGATTGCAAGACCTGCCTTCAGCGGCGAGGGAAGTTTCCGACATCAGGGACTTCTACGACTCACCCGTTGTGCTCAAAGGCCCTGAGCCGACGAAAGCCAGAGTTCAAGCTGCGCTGCGTACCGCCGATGTGCTGCACTTCGCGACGCATTACATCTCCGATCCGAAATCGCCGATGCTTTCGAAGTTGGTCCTTGCCGCCGGCAAACAGGAATCGGACGCGGTGCTGTATGCCCACGAAATTTACCGTCTGAAACCGCTGAAGTCGCGGCTTGCGATACTCGCAGGCTGCCAAACTGGTGTCGAAGGTTATTTCAACGCAGAAGGCGCGGTGGGCCTGGCACGCCCGTTCGAAGTGGCTGGCGTGCCCGTTGTCATCGCGAGCCTTTGGCCCGTGGATTCCGATGCGACGACAGACTTGATGATCGATTTTCATCGACTGCGCAAACGCGAAAGCCATGCTTCGGCTGAAGCTCTTCGACTCGCGCAGGTGCAGATGCTCAAATTCCACCCCAACCCTGCTTATCACCATCCGTACTACTGGGCTTCGTTTGTCCAGACCGGTGGCTATAGCAACTACTAATACTTGATAGGGAGTTTAGCTATGAGAGAATACACCGATAACGCCAGCCCGCAGGATCCAGTCCCCGCAACCTTACTTCCGAATCGCACAGCGACCATCTTCTTCGATGGGCTGATACTGGGCGCTTACGATAAAGAGAGGAGTCTTTACCAGGCTGCGGTTCACGTCGAAGCCGAAAAGCACCACCTCGAGATAACTGTAACTCGCAACGGACAACCGTTTTGGCCCAGGACCGACGCTGATTGGGACGGTTCGCTCGAGACGATCAGAGCGTTGGCGCCGTTTTGGCTCTTCGTCGACTCCGGCAAGGGAGTGCCCGACGACTTCAATGCAACCCTGCACAATCTCGAGGAACCCAGAGATCCGCGTTCCTTCGCACAAATTTTCAACTTCGAACGACAGCACGGGCGGCCGCTCGCGCTCAATACGAACCGGTTCGCCGAATTCAATTTTCCGCACGGCACGGCGTATTCGGCGCTGAATACAGATGCGAAATTGGAGCGGCTCGAGCAGAACCAGAATCCGTCGCAGGCTACAGTCGTAAACGAACACGTAAACGTCTCGACCCTCGGCGCGATCGACATAGACCAGGTCAGCAGCAACGGCTCAAACCGAGAGCTGGTCCTGATCAGTCAGGGCCGGAAGGAACCGTTCTTCAGACTGCCGCTGGAGGCTGGAACGACGTACGAGATCAAAGTGCTAAATGTACCCGATCCAGATCACGCGCATTCGCAGCCGCAGGCGGGGGAACACCCGCACCCGAATCCGGAGGAGCACTTTCTCCAGTACTATGAGTTGTTCTCCCTCAAGGAAGGAGAGAAGAAGTTCCTGATTCGACCGGCGGCCTCGACTGCGTTTGGCGGCGGCCCCGACTCGCCGCCTTGCATCGGCGGTGCGACTAGCACGAGGACCGGCTTACGCACAACGTGAGACTAACTCCTGCGAACGTCACATCTTCAGTTCGGTGGTCACAATGCGTGGCCACCGAACTGCAACCAATTCGATTTTGACATGCCCTCCGCTTCGCATTAGATTGCCCGTGGTTATTGACAACAAATCTCACATTACCAAGCCCAGACGCCACTCCTCCCTTTGCAGTACGTGTTGGACGTTTACGATAAGCAGGACGGGCGTTATCTGTATTCGTGGGAGCTTCCGCCAAACGCTCAGGAAGTTGTAGTAACCTCTAACTACGTTTATATTCGCAGCGATAACGAAGTAACAGTTTGGCGTTTCAAGTCAGAGACCTAAACACTCGTAACCATGTCGCGCTTGCCCAATCTTCGCAGCGGAATGAGGCTGTTGCGTCGAAGCCCGGCGTTTGCCGCGACTGTCATCCTGGTCCTGGGTTTAGGAATCGGCGTCAACACTCTCGTCTTTACGATCACGGACGCAGTTCTGCTGCGCCCGTTGCCTTACCCGAACCCGAATCAGTTAGTCTGGATTAGCCAGGGAGTTTCGCCGACGAAGACCGAGTATGCGCTTGCGCCGGACTTCGTCGTCTGGCGCTCGCAGGTGCGATCCTTTTCACACGTGACTGCGTTTTCCGAGCGCTTCCGCAGCCTCAGCGGAACGGGCTACGCGGAACAGATCCTGACGGCAGCAGTATCTGCTGAGTTTCTGTCATTGCTGCAAACTCCACCGAGCGCGGGCCGCGATTTTCTTCCGAGCGACGACCAACCAGGAAATGAACAAGTCGCGATCCTTTCACATGGTTTCTGCAAGCGGCGGTTTGCCGAGGTGGGCCACTGCGTTGGAGCAACGATCAGGCTCAACGATCAGCCACATGAAGTGGTCGGAGTGCTGCCCGAGAACTTTCGTTTTCCCGAACCGACTGAAATCGAAGTACTGACTCCGCTGGCGCTTGGTCCTGATCAGGCAAGCCGCGAGTCGAGCATGGCCGCCGGGATGCAAGCGATAAAAGTGATTGCTCGTTTGCAGCCTGGTAGGTCGTTAACCCAGGCTCAAGCTGAGCTTAGTCTGGTCCAACAAAGGATCGTCGAAGCAAACCCGCAATTCCAACAGGACCAGGAAGCAAAACTCATCCCGCTTCACGAACACCTCACCGCCGGCATCTCGCGAGCTGCGCTGGTGCTTTTGGCGGCCGTCAGTCTGCTGTGGGTGCTCGGTTGTTTGAACGTCGGGAGTCTGCTGTTTGCGCGCCTCATCGCGCGGCGGGCAGAGATGGCTGTGCGGATAAGTCTGGGCGCGAGCCGGCGGCGTTTGCTGCATCAGTTGTTGACGGAAAACGCAGTGCTCACGTTCTTTGGCTGCGTGTTGAGTCTTCTGGTTACGTACTGGGGTCACCAGTTCATCATTTCGATTTTTCCGCAGCAGGTATTCAGGATTAGTGAAGTTGAACTTAGCCCGGGCATTGTGGCTTTCGTGATCGCAAGCTTCGTGTTGACGGTATTGATTGTCACGCTAATGGCCGGGCGAGCTCTTCCTTCACAAAATACCGCGGATGTTTTGAAGTCGGGCGGCGATCGCGTCATCGGGTCGCTCAAGATCCGGCGAGTTTTGAATTTCATGGTCGTTTGCGAATTGGCGCTGGCGGTGGTCCTGCTGGTTGAAGCCGGGTTGATGATCAGAAGTTTTTGGGCGCTGCGGTATCGGGATCTGGGTTTCCGGGCGGATCAGCTTGTGGCTTTACGAGTTGATCTATCGCCGAGCAGGTATTCCTCGACGAATGAGCAGCGGACGTTTTTCGAGGAACTGCTTCAGCGTGTGAGGGCGCTGCCGGGAGTCGCTGCGGTGGCGCTTTCGAGTTCGCCGCCGCCGGTGCCCGTTGGCGGAATGTTTCGTCTTTCGATTGAGGGTACTGCGTCTGCTTCTCAACCTGCGCTCGGTTCGATGGTCAGAGTTCAAGCTGTTAACACGGATTATTTTCGTAGTCTGCAAATTCCGCTGGTTAACGGAGAGATGTTTCAGGATGGATACGACGGCCGGTCGGTCGTGATTATCAATCGAGCGCTGGCGCAACAAGAGATCGCGGACGGTTATGTAGTCGGGAGAAAGATCAGGCTTGGCGGGCCGCTGGCGCCGTGGCTTACGGTGATTGGGGTCGTCGAGGATTTCAAGAATGCCGGGTTGGCTGCCGAGCCGGAACCGGAAGCGTACCGTCCTTACCAGCAGTTCCCGATACTCGGTAGCATCTACGTCGTGGTCCGATCGGCTACTGCTGATCCGCTGACGCTTGTTCCCGCGATTCGCCGAGAGGTGGCGACGCTGGATAGTGAACAACCGATCGCCGAGATTCAAACGTTGGACCAGCGGTTGACTGCTTCGGTCGCGCAACAGCGTTTTGTTATGTCGATGCTGGCGTGTTTCGCCGTGCTGGCGTTGACGTTGGGGGTTGTTGGGATTTACGGGATCATGTCGTACGTGAGCCAACAGCGTACTCGTGAGATAGCGATTCGGATGGCGTTGGGGGCCCAGCGAAATCAGGTGATCTGGATGATCGTCAGGGAGGGGCTGTTACTCGCGTTGGTTGGGGCGACTTTTGGGATTGCTATCGCGCGGAGTGCGAGCCATTTCCTGTCGAGCATGTTCTATGGCATTGCGCCATCCGATCCGTACACCTTCCTGGTCGTACTTATCTCGCTCGTCTTCGCAACCGTATGCGCCTGTTACTTCACCGCCCGCCGCGCTGCCAAAGTCGAACCGCTCGAGATTCTGCGGTACGAATAGAATTTAAAATCCCGTGCGCCTACGATATCAACGCGCGGAACGGAGCGACTTGCAGGGCGTCCGAGCGAAGCGGGTAGTCCTCGCCGAAAAAAACGTGCAGGTTGCACATCATTACCACATACCCGTGATAAATCAGGCGCGCACTAACATCGGCGCCTAACTTACTGAGATTCGTCGACACCGCCGAGTTGTCATTCGCGATCTGCGCCCACGCTTCCTCACTGTTTGGCCCCTGTTTCAAAAACGCGATCACGTCACGCGCGCGCTGCCCTACCGCCGTCTGATCGCGGCTGAACGCGTTCGCCACGACAAACGGGCTCTGCGAGATCTGGACCAGGACGCTCGGCAGCGCCGACGCCGTCCTCGGATCCGCCGGATTGTAACTCGCAACAATGACCTGCCTGCGCACGTTAGTCGTGTTCACATACATCACGTCCATCACACGCAACAACGCCAACACCTCTCCAATCAGCGGAATAAGCCTGCGCCTGAACGGACTCCACGGAACACGCGCGGACGCATTGACTACAACCAGTTGGTTCGGCGCGACGCGGCCATCGGCAAGCCCCTTCCACCGCTTGACTCTGTCCGCGAAGCCTCTGGCCCACTGATCTCCCATGTTGTCGTAAACACCACCGTCGGCCAACACCATGTAATCAGGCGGCGACGGAGGCCCGTTCGGCGGCGGCGGCGCGCCCGTGAAATCGTGTCGTCTCGCCGGAAGCGTCGCCGGCGGAAAACCTCCCGGATACGCAGCCGACGCCTGCACTGCCTGCGCCAGCGTCGTGTCCGCCGGCTTGCCATATCCGAGCGCATAGCTGTAAACGAAGTCGCCGGCGAAGTACACCTGCTCGGCGGAACGAAGCTCGGTGGAACAAATGACGTGGTCCAATCCGTCTTTCCTGATTTGCGAGAGACTCGTGGTGCGGCCTCCGGGCGAGAACAACGTCTTCCTGAACGCGCTCGCGCAAAGCCTGCCTCGCTTGCCGAGGAACCAACCCCACGAAGCAACGAGCACGATAAAAGCCACTAACCGCACGTACCACGGGCCCCAGTCAATCAACGGGACAACCAACGCCGCCATTCCCCACAGAATCAGCACGACCAGGTAGAGCTTGCTTAAAAACGGCGTGAACAGCGTGCCCTTCAAAGCGATCTGCGTTGCGAGCGGCGACGCGACGCGCTGCCGGAATTGATTGCCGTCTGTCTGCCGGAAGTTGACCTCCTGGCCCACCAGTCCATTCGTCAGCGAACCACCAGAGACCGAAGCGATGGACGTCACGCTGGCGTTGGCTTTTGCATCGACGAGGTACATCAGCGCGCCCAGCACGAACAGCGTCGCTCGATGTCCACCGCCCGACAGGCTGACCGCGAGACTCTTCACGTTACGGTTTTCAGTTGTGCTCATGGGCTGAGATTTAACGAAATAGCAACGGCCCTTTGCAACAGGAACAACGTTCCAAAGCAAAGGGCCGCAACGATCACGAGGAGTTAAATCGTCAACGCTAGTGCAGCACGGTGTAAGAATCGTCCTTCGCTGCCGCGCCGTCGCCGTTCCACGATCCGTCCGGCTTGAGCACGACCTTGATGCAGTTGTCCTCTTTGTTTTTGAACATGTCGTACGCACGAGGCGCTTCGTGCAGCGGCATCGTGTGAGTCACGACAAAGCTCGGATCGATCTCGCCGTTCTGTATTCGCTCCAGCAACGGGCGCATGTATCGCTGCACGTGCGCCTGGCCCGTCTTGATCGTCAGCGAACGCTGCATCACCGACCCAATCGGAAACTTATCCATGAATCCGCCATACACGCCGATCACCGAGACCGTTCCGCCGTTCCGGCAACACATGATTGCTTCGCGCAACGCGTGCGGACGATCCGTCTGCAACATCATCGCCTGCTTCAGACGATCGTAGGCGAAGATCGCCGCCGGTCCGTGCGCTTCCATGCCGACGTCGTCGACGCACGCATCCGGCCCGCGGCCGCCCGTCTTCTCCATCAACACCTCGTAAACGTTCTCTTCTTCGTAGTTGATGGTTTCAGCGCCGCCCGCTTCCGCCATTCGCAAACGCTCCGGCACTTGATCGATCGCGAACACTCGCTCCGCACCCAACATGAAAGCACTGCGAATCGAAAACTGCCCGATCGGCCCGCAGCCCCAGATGGCTATCGTGTCGCCCGGTTTGATGTCGCACATCTCCACGCCCATGTAACCCGTCGGAAAGACGTCTGACAGAAACAGCACCTGCTCGTCCGTCAGCTCAGGCGGCACTTTGATCGGTCCAACGTCGGCGAAAGGAACGCGCGCGTATTCCGCCTGGCCGCCCGCGTAGCCGCCTGTCAGGTGTGAATAACCGAAGATTCCCGCTCCTGCGTGTCCAAACACCTTCTCGGCCATCCACGCGTTCGGATTCGTGTTTTCACACAGCGAAAACATCTTCCCTTCACAGAAGAAACACTTGCCGCACGCAATCGGAAACGGAACGACTACGCGATCCCCAACCTTGAGGTTGCGCACCTCGCGGCCGATCTCGACGACTTCGCCCATGAATTCGTGGCCGAGTATGTCGCCGCGCTGCATCGTCGGAATGAAACCGTTGTAGAGGTGCAGATCGGAACCGCAAATCGCGGTCGAACTGATCTTCACAATCGCGTCCTGCTGGTTGAGGATCTGCGGATCCGG
>DASRIM010000336.1:0-9230 GCA_035649995.1 Pyrinomonadaceae bacterium
GATCACCGATGCGATCTTTCGTGCGTTCCGCGACTTCGTTGCCAAAGATCCGGCGTACAAGACGTCAGCCGCCGCCGTGGATCGCTATCGTTCGTTTGTCGAGCTCGAGCTGCGCTTCAACATCGTCACCGCCGCGCATGGGCGCGTGATTGGTGATCGCGTCTTCATCACAACTGACGATCCGCAGGTAGCGAAAGCCGTCGACGTCTTACCAAAAGCCCGTGACCTGGCCCAAAAATCCGTGAACTAACCACAAGAGGCACAAAAGACACAAAAGGCACAAAAAGAATTCTCAGGGGAAAGTAACGCTCTTTTAAAGACGGCGTTACTTTTCTTTTGAAATCTCGTCCCTCCCCTTTTGAAAAATCCTTTTGTGCCTTTTGTGTCTTCTGTGCCTTTTGTGGTTAAAAGTGTTTCAGGTATAAAACAGAGTCTTGCGTCTAAAACCGGCAGTGTGATACGTTCTGCCGGTATGAAACGCACTAACAGACCAACCAAACCGCTCGTCAACACCGAAGAACTCGGACGGGCCGTCCGCCGCCGCCGCGAAGAACTCGGCCTCAGCCTTCGCGACGTCGCCAGCAAAACCTCCGTCTCCGCCTCAACGCTGTCGCGCATCGAAAACGGCACAGGCAAGCCGGACGCCGACAACATCGCCCGCCTGACCACCTGGCTCGACGTTCCCATGGAACGCATTCTCAGCGGCCGCCAGGGACAACCAGACGCCGCGCCTCCAGTGGTCTATTACCCGCAGGAGCCGACGCCCGAGATTGTCGAGGCCCATCTGCGCGCCGACCGCAATCTCACCCCTGAAACTGCCGCCGCGCTCTCGGAGCTCTTCCGCGTCGCCTACACACAGTTCAGTAAGAGCGGAGCCGAAAAGACGTCGAAGAAGCGCCGGTAACAAAGTACAAAGTCCCAAGTACAAAGAACAAAGTTATACTCATCGAGTGCAGCTTGGTGACCTACCTCCAGGTGATAAGTGGCGAAACTTCGAGCTGAAAGCCATTGCCTTGCGCGACTTCGCCCGTGCACGGCGTGACCTGCCTCTAAATCCTTTCGACCTCGCGCGATTTGCCAATCTCATCGTGCTCGAGTTCGACAAGGTCCAGGGCTTGAGCGAAACCGCCCGCGTGCATTTGCTCGGTCCCGCAGCCGAAGAATGGTCCGGCGGCGCCTGCACGCTGCCGAACGGAATGAAGGTTGTCATCCTGAATCCCAACCATGGCCCGGCACGAACGAAGGCGACCTTGATGGAAGAGATCTGTCACGTGTTTCTCGGCCATCAACCAAACCGTCTTTCCATCGTCACGAAAGACGAGCGCGGCAAAGTGATGAACCGCGATTATCGGAAGGCCGACGAAGAAGAGGCGTATGGCGTGGGCGCGGCCGCGCTCGTCCCGTACGCTTCATTGAAGAGTCTTTTGTTACAGGGAAAAACCGTGCGCGAGATCGCAGCCCATTTTCGAATAAGCCGCGAATTGGTCGAGTATCGGATGAAAGTGACGCACCTTTGGCGCGAGTACAAGGATTTTCGCTAGAATATACACGCGCATGACTGAGCAACTAAACACGGCAGCGCGGCATGGTCTAACCACGACCGACAAGCTGCGAATGCTGCTGGACATCACCAAGAAGATCAGCCGTTCACTCGACCTCCAGGAAGTGCTGAACCTGGTGATGGACACGCTCGATTCCCTGATTCCTTACGACGCCGCCGGCATCTTTCTGATCGAGTGCGGCGACAAGGAGTTGGTGCCGGAAGCCGAAGAGCCGTGCCAGTTCAAAGCCGAAGCCGTCCGCGGTTACGACATCCAGGAACTTTACGATCTCCACCTCAAGCTCGGCGAAGGATTTCTCGGCAGCGTCGCACTGAGCGGCACGCCAATCATTTCCAACGACGTGCGCGGCGATCCCGTTTACGTGAACGCGCGCGACCGCACGCGCTCCGAGATGGTCGCTCCGATCATCTCGAACGACGAAGTGATCGGCTGTTTCGATCTCGAAAGCGACGAGCTCAACGCCTATTCAGACGACGATCTCGAAGTCTTGATGCTGCTGGCGTCGCAGGTCGCAATCATCATCGAGAAGGTGATGCTGCACGAGCAGTTGATCGAGAAGAAGCGGCTGGAAGGACAGCTCGAAGTCGCGCGGCAGGTCCAGTTGGAACTGCTGCCTGCGAACGATCCCTTGCTGACAGGTTTCGACATCAGCGGTTACAACTTTCCCACGGAGGAAGTTTCCGGCGATTACTATGATTGGGTCCGTGTCTACGACGATCAGATCGGCATCGTCATTGCGGACGTCTCGGGAAAAGGCGTGCCGGCTGCGATCCTCATGGCGTTTCTGCGAGCTAGTTTGCGGGCGGCGAGTCATATCGGCTACTCGGCGCACATCTCGATGGCCAAGGTGAATTACCTGCTTTGGGAGTCGATCGAGCGGAACCAGTTTGTGACAGCGTTCTACGGCATTTTGGACGCCACGACGCGGACGTTGTCGTACTCGAACGCCGGTCACAATCCACCGGTGCTGATCAAAGCAAACGGCGAGACTCGTTTTCTCGATCCCGGCGAGCAGCCGTTGGGAATGTTTCAGGGAACGCGATACCACGAGTATCACGTCGTGTTTGAGCCGGGCGACGTCTTTGTTCTCTATACCGATGGAGCGACGGAAGCCGAGAGCCCTGACGGCGAGGAGTTTGGGCGCGAGCGACTCGCTGAGGCAGTCAAAGAGTCACTTAACAAACCGGCTCGCGAAATGATTGCAGGTATTCAGATGGCGGTGCTCGAATGGACCGCGAGCGTGGGCGCGAATGACGACGTTACGTTTTTTGTTATCAAGGCATTGAACTAATCCGTGTGGGGGAACACGGATTATGTTAATGTGCGGTTAGCGAGCAGTGGGCATGATCACCGCCCGGCGCCAGTGGCGCACGATAATCGCCAAAGTGAAACTCAGCTTCGGCCTCCGATAAAGCATAGACATCGAAGCCATATGCATCGAGGTAGTCTGCCAAATCATCGGGGGAAAGAAGATATACGGCAGGCGCGTGACCCGCTTCAACACGAATTTCCAGCAGGCGCTCGATTACTTCCAGTGGTGCAAAGCAGCTCACAGGATCTCTGTATGTTGCCATGTTGGCAGCGCCTTTCTTTTCAAAATTCAAAACACACGGTCCACTTTTTTGCTTACCGTGTTCTTTCAACTCAACAACTTTGATGTACGCAATCCGAAAGTAGTTTGTTCTTTGTCACCGCAAAATTCGCACTACTGTTTCAATCAGTATTTTTGACGCGCGAGAGCGGCGAAAAGTTCCCCCAAGAGCTCCTAAGGAAAAATGAGTAGCGAACAACCAACAACCTCAAACACTCAACCTCAAGCCCCACCATCACTAAACTTCATCGCCGTCCTGCGAGAGATGCTGCGCGCGTCGGACAAGGTCAGCGACCTGATATTCAGCCCCGGCCGGCCGCCGCAGATCGAATTGGCCGGGAAACTGGTCCCGGTGCGCATCGCGGGCCTCGAAAAGTTGCTGCCGGCGCACACGGCGGGTATCGCGAAACTGATCATCGGCAACCAGCAAACGGCGCTCGACAGTCTCGAGAAAACCGGCTCCGCCGACTTATCGTTCAGCGTTCCCGGCGACGCTCGTTTCCGCGTAAATGTCTTCAAACAACGCGGGACGCACGCGATCGTCATGCGCGTCATTCCCATGCGCCCGCCGCGCTTCAGCGACTACAACCTGCCCGAACAACTCAAGGAGATCGCGGACCTCAAGAACGGGATCGTGCTCGTGACTGGCCCAACCGGAAGCGGAAAAAGCTCGACTCTCGCGGCTGTGATCGATCTGATCAACGAAAAACACTACTACCACATCGTGACGATCGAGGATCCGATCGAGTTTCTGCACACGCACAAAAACTCGACGATCCACCAGCGCGAGCTGCACTCGGACACGCCGAGTTTTTCCATTGCGTTGCGGGCCGCCTTGCGCCAGGCCCCGAAAGTGATCCTCGTCGGCGAGATGCGCGATCGCGAAACGATCGAAGTCGCGCTCGAGGCAGCCGAAACTGGCCACCTCGTGCTTTCGACGCTGCACACGATCGACGCGTCGAAGACCGTCGACCGAATCATCGGCGTCTTTCCGAAGAACGAGGAGAAGGTCATCCGCACGCGCATCGCGCAGTCGTTTCGTTTCATCGTCTCGCAACGGCTCATCCCGCTCGGCGACGGCCAGGGACGCATCGCGGCCATCGAGATCCTGAAGTCGACCATGCGCACGCGAGATTACGTCGAGAGAGGCGAGTCGGAAGGGAAGACGTTGATCGACGCGATGGAGCAGGGCGATCAGGAAGGTATGCAGACGTTCGACAGCGTGATCGAGCGATTCATTCGTGAAGGCACCGTCACGATCGACGCGGCCTTGCCGTATGCGACGAACATCAACAACCTCCTGCTCCGAATCTCGGATCTGGCCGGCGCCCCCGCGCCCTCGCGCGACGAACCAGCCCGCGACGAGACCTCGATGCTCGATCTGATCGAACCCTGATCGGTATAATCTGTGGCTGTGTTGGTTTTCTTCCTTCTAGTCGCGTTTCTCTTCCCAACGACAGCTTTCGCCGACGAAATCCGCATCGAGTTGCCTCCCGGCAGCCAACTCAAGGTGCAGAACGACTTCGGCAACGTGTCGATCGAGCAGTGGGACCAGAATTACGCCACCGTTTCCTACACCGTCGAGGGCGCGGCGACGCTCACTCGGTCGCCGATCTTGATCGACAATCGCGGCAAGTTAGTGACGATCTCGGTCGTTCGGCGTCCCATCGATCCCGTCGTCTCGATCCATTTGAAGCTGAAGGTTCCGGTTAATGTCGAGGTCACCGGAACACAGAGCGGAACACAAATACAGCCTAAACTGATTGCTCCTTCGAAGGCGCCGGCCGGAACGCCGGGCGACAAGCAGGAGAACGTCGAGATTAGCGAAGGCGACGTCATCCGCGTCGATTCGCAGCTTGTGGCGTTGAGCGTGAGTGTGATCGATCGCGGCACCAATCGCGGGCTCGTTGGCCTGGTCCAGTCCGACTTCAAACTTTTCGAGAACGGCGAAGAACAGCGCATCGTGCAGTTTGAGTCGTCGTCTGCGCCTTTCGATCTGGTGCTGTTGATTGATCTGTCAGGTTCGACGAAGGAAGTCGTGAAATTGATTCGTCAGGCGGCGCTGCGTTTCGTCAACGCTGCGCGGCCCGCTGACCGCATCGCCGTGATCACTTTTGCCGGATCGTCGTCGATCGTGTCGGGGCTCACGGCCGATCGCGATCTGCTGCGCCAGCGCATCGAGACTATCGACACCGCCAGAGGAGACACGAAGCTGTACGACGCGCTAAACTTTACGATGTCGCAAGTCACCAGGGACGCACAGAACTCACGCCGCGCGGCAATTGTGGTGATGAGCGACGGTCTCGACGGAACGATTCCCGGGATCAGCGGCCAGATCGGTTCCAGGACTTCGTACCAGGAGACGCTCCGGAACATCCAGGAGTTTGACGGCGTCGTATACACGCTGTGGCTGAACACTGAGTACGAGGCGATGAACCCGGAGGACACTCAGCCCGAGGCGTTCGACGCCGGCCACAATCGGATGAAAGAGATGGCAGACGCCGGCGGCGGCGTGTTTTATCCGGTCGAACGCTTGACTGATCTGGCGGGTGCGTACGAACAGGTGGTAGCGGACCTCGGAACGGTTTATAGTTTAGCTTACAAGCCCTCAAACAATGCTCGCGACGGACAGTGGCGGGCAATTAGGATTGGCGTAAATCGCTCGAACGCTGTAGCACGCGGCAAACGTGGCTACTATGCAAACTAGCAAAACTTCGTCAGCAACACGGACTCGCTTGCCGGCGGCGTGTCTCGTCATACTTGCGCTCCTTTTCGGAAGCGTGAGCGGCCAGGATCCCATTGAGACTGTTCGCATCGACTCGGATCTTGTCGATCTGAAAGTGAGCGTGATCGGCGCGCCGAACACGCCCGTACCCGTGTTGGAACAGAAAGACTTCGTCGTGCTCGAGGACGGCAAGCCGCAGGAGATCTCGTTCTTCGCCGCCGCCGATACGCCGTTTGATCTGGTGCTGTTGCTCGATCTCTCCGGATCCAACGACAAGGCGCTGAAGATGATTCGAAACTCGGCGAAGCGCTTCGTCGAAGCCACTCGTCCGACCGATCACATCGCGATCGTCTCTTTTACCGAACAGCCCGCGCTCTACTCGTCTTTCACTCCCGATCGAGACAAGCTGAAAAAGAGTATCAGCGAAATGGAAGACGCCGAGGGCGGCACTAAGTTTTGGGATGCGCTTGACTGGGTCATCAAGGTGTTGGTTCCGCAAGGAACGAACCGGCGCAGCGCGGTCGTCGTGATGACGGATGGCGTCGATAACGCGCTGCCGAATGTTTACGGTGACGGCTCGCAAACCCCGTTTGAGAAACTGTTGGAAGACGTCCGCAACTCGGAGACTATCGTCTTCCCGATTTACCTCGACACCGAAGAGGACAACGTCAAAAACCATCACATTCCACGCGCAGCTTACGCGCTCGCCCGCGAGCAACTCGCGCAGATCGCCGCGGCGTGTGGAACGCCGATGTATCGCGCGGCGAAGGTCAAGGACCTGGACCAGGTGTACGCGCAGGTCGTGCGCGATCTGAGCACGGTCTACAGCATCGGTTATCGGCCTACGAACAAATCGCTGGACGGCAAGTGGCGCTCGGTTCAAGTGCGGCTCGTGCAGCGGCCCGATTTGTCCGCGCGAACCAAGCGCGGGTATTACGCCAAACTCGCCGAAGCCAGCCGGTAAGCCTCTTTCAACGCTTTTCTGTTCCGAAGCTTGTAAATGTCAATAAGCGGACTATAATGCTGGAGAGATTACCGGCCGGTCATTTCAGTCACGAAATCGGAGGGTCTTTCCGTGATACAAGCTACCCGCCTGGCAGTACTGTCTATTGCCTCAGCGCTACTTATCCTCTGTTGTTCAGTCATCAGTCTCGCGCAAAACCGCGAGAAGTATGTCATTTCGGCCAAAGCCGGCGGGATCAACGCCGTCACGGGCGAGGCTCGCGTCCATGGCAAAGGTGAGTCTGAGTGGCAGCAACTGATGATTACCGACGACTTGAATGCCGGTGACCGCGTCCGCACAGCCAATGACGGCCGCGTCGAGATTCTTCTGAACCCGGGCTCGTACCTGAGAGTTGGCGGCGACTCTGAAGTGGAACTGTCCAACAACTCGCTGGCGAATATCGAAGTCCGCCTGATTCGCGGAACGGCCATCGTCGAAGCCGCGGGCGCCGACGGTCTGGAGCTGAATATCAACATCAGCACGCCGCACACGAAGCTGGCCATCGTTCGCCACGGTCTTTACCGCCTAAACGTGATTCCGGGCAACGCTACCGAGTTAATCGTGAGAAAAGGCCGAGTGGTCCTGAGCGACGCCTCGCAAACCAAGGTCAAAGGCGGAAACAAAGTCGTTTTCAGCTCGACCAACGTGTCGGTGGCGAAACTGACCAAGGAAGAGAAAAAACGCGTCGAACGCGAAAACCTCGACCAGTGGAGCAAAGAGCGCGGCGAAATGCTCGCAAAAGCAAACAACCGCGTCACGAACCGGATGCTGGACGCGGCTTTTTCCTCGGTGCGAGATCCCTTCGGATGGCGCGGTGCTTTTGGCCTGTGGCTATATAGCCCGGTCCTGGGCTGCTACACCTTTATTCCGTGGAATTTTGGTTGGCGGTCACCGTACGGCGCCTGGTATTACAACCCGACGTATATCGCGGGCGGTTATTCGGGCTACGGTGGCGGCGGCAGGTTCTCTTACCCGCCGAATAACGGAAACGGCGGTGCTGCGGGCGGAAACGGCGCGTCGAACGGCAGTCCGCCACCGGCAGCTCCGGCGCCATCGGCAGGTACCGGCGGCAGCGTCTGGGGCGGCGGAAACAGCGGCGGCGTGAGACAGTCGATGCCGAGCAGGCCTATCGAGTCGGACACCGGGCGACCGATGCCGAACAAGAGCATGGACCGGCCGCTAAACCACTAGGCTAGTTTTGGCGCGGCGTCTTGAAGAGTTCGTCCAGCTCTTCGTTAATCAACGTTCTGATTTCCGGCGGTTTCAATCCGGCCAGGATCAACTGCGTCAGGGCAGTCCGCAATTGGGCGCGTAAGCGGTCGTCAGGCTTCTCTCTGAGCGTTTGTGAGATGACGACCGCACCCGACCCATGCCTCACCCGAATCAACCCTTCTTTTTGCAATCTCCGGTAGGCAAACGCGACTGTGTTGAGGTTCACGCCGAGGTCGGACGCGACCTGCCGCACCGGCGGCAGCAACGTCCCTTCGCTCAACTCCCCGCGCGCAATCAGGGTCTTGATCTCGTCCACCAGTTGCTGGTAAAGCGGCCGCGCATCTCGTTCATCGACTGTTACAAACATAATTGTCTAGTGCCTATATACAGTAGACAATTCAGCGTGTCCAGAGTTATTTCGTGAGAGTGTTCGCTAGCGCGAGGGCGGACTCGACGACGAGATCCATATGCGGGCCGACAGTGATGGTGTCGCCGACCATGAAGACGTTCGGGACCGAAGTGTGGTGGCCCAGAGGTTCCCGAGACTCGCCGGACTGCTCGAGGCCGAGCACCATGCCGAGTTTGCGGCGCGTCAGGTCGTAGAAGGTGCGCGGGTTGGCGGTCTCGATGATCTCGATGTCGCTGCCCAACTCCGGCAGCGCTGCATGAAGACGCGCCCAAAAATCCGCCAACGCCGCCTGATCGCGTTCCTCGTACTCTTCCTCGCTCGACTGGAAGGCAAACCAGTCCGCCGGATCCGTGTTTGTCTTTAACGTGACGGCGCGTTTTCCCGGTGGACCGCTGCTGGGCGGCGCTACAGCCACAGTGAACTCGCCAACAGTGAAATGTTCACCCGGAAGACGCGCAAGCGCCGGCTCTTCGAGACTCGCATATACCAGGTAGACGCCCTGACCCTCGAGTGTTTTCAGTAGCTTCTTTGTTTCGAGCGGCGTCCGGTTCAGGCCGATCAGTTTTCCGTACGTGTCCCAGACCGTCAGATTGCTCACGACGGCTTTTCCGGCGATCACAGTCTCGCCGCTCAACAGGTCCACGCTGGCGGCACGCTCGCCGCGCTCATCGTAGGCCAGCCGCAGCACTGGGCCATTCAGACGCAGCGTCCCACCGCTCTTCTTGATC
>DASRIM010000337.1:0-32392 GCA_035649995.1 Pyrinomonadaceae bacterium
TCGCGATCGCGCAATACTCGAGATCATGTACGCCAGCGGATTGCGAGTCTCGGAGCTCATAGCGTTGAAGCAGGCGGACCTCGATCTGCTCGCGGGACTGGTAGTCTGTCACGGCAAAGGCAGCAAGGAGCGTCGCGTCCCATTGGGAAAAAGCGCGATTCACTGGCTCCAACAGTATTCAGCGGTGAAAGCGGGCTACGGCAAGCCATCTTCGCCGTACGTTTTCTTAAATCGCGGGAAACCATTCACACGCCAGCTCGCCTGGTCGATGATCAAGCGACACGCCGAGCGCGCGGGCATCAAAAACGTCTCCCCCCACACGTTGCGTCACAGTTTCGCGACGCACCTGCTACAACGCGGCGCCGACTCGCGTTCGGTCCAGGCGCTCCTGGGACACAGCGACATATCCACCACTCAGATCTACACCCACATGACCGACGTCCACCTACGCTCCGCCTACAACCGCCATCACCCGCGTGCCCGCCTCAAAAGCACTGACGATTAAACGATTTCGTGTTGCTCCTGCACGGTCTAAGGCACGATTCATCGCGTGGATCCGTGATCAGGTTCTCAAATATGGACCACGAATAATTTGAGATCTCTCAAGTCCGCCACTTCCCATCGCAACTCGCATTGAGAACGCTCAATTCACTCATCTCACCTCTTTTCTGTGGTTTACGGGCATATTTTTTGCCAACGAAAGCACACTGTTCCGAGTGCGGAGTCGGGTCGCCGCTTTGACCGCTGTGGCGCGCTGGTAGACACGGCCGTTAATCTCAAACAGTTGTCGCATTAGTGCTCGTCATCCCCGGACGAAGCGGTCACCAGGCCCCGCACCGGAACATTTCCTCTAATAACAACTGAATAGGAGCACCACCATGAGAGTCTCCCGACCACGCACTATCCTCGTTCTTCTCCTGCTGACGTTTCTTTCCATCTCCATAACCGCCCGCGCCGACGACGACGAGCCTGACGATTACGACGTGAAAGCCCGCGTCGTGCGCATCAGCTTGATCAGCGGCGCCGCAAACCTTAAACGCAACGGAAATAAAGATTGGGAGCGCGCGCAGATCAATTACCCGCTCATCGAAGGCGACACCATCGCCACCGAAAAAGACAGCCGGCTGGAAATACAGTTTGACGCGCGCAACTTCATTCGGCTCGCGCCCAACACGGTGCTGACCATCGTCTCACTGCGCGAACAGGGAACGGCGGTGAGTGTCGCCGAAGGCACCGCCATCCTTCGCCTGGCGAAACTCGAGCGCGGCCGCGAATTCTTCGAAGTCGACGCGCCGCGAACCACGATGGCCGCGGAGAAGACGGGTCTTTATCGCGTCGACGTGCCGCGTGAAGGCAGGGTCCGTTTGACCGTCCGCGACGGCGGCAGCGCACGCATCTACTCAGACACTTCAGGATTCGCATTACGCGACGGCCGCTCGGCCGAGTTGATTGCGACTGGCGACACCGCCGGTGATTGGGACCTGCTCGCCGCAGGCGCGCGCGACGCGAACGACGAGTGGATAGACGAGCGCGAGCGTTATCTCGCGGCGCGACTGCGTTACGACGACAAGTATTTCGACCAGGACTTGTGGGGCGCCGAAGAACTGAGCGCGTACGGCGAGTGGATCGACAGCAAGGATTACGGCTGGATCTGGCGTCCGCACGCCAGCGTGCTGAACACCTACTCTGACTGGGCGCCGTATCGCTACGGTCATTGGACGTGGCTTTCGCCGTACGGTTGGACCTGGGTCGGGTATGAACCGTGGGGTTGGGCTCCGTATCATTACGGCCGCTGGGTCTTTTACAACAACTACTGGGCCTGGGTGCCGCGCAGCCAGTTTTACAAGAAACGAAGTTGGTGGCGGCCCGCGCTCGTCGCTTTCGTCTCGTTTGATTTCTCTTTCGGAAACAACATCTGCTGGTATCCGCTGTCGTACCACCAGCGGGATCCGCATTCACGGTATTACCGCCGGCATGATCGTCCGGGTTACGGTGGTGGCGATCGCAGGGATGGTGGCGAACGGCGTCATGACCGAGACGGTGTGTATAAAAATTGGCGTGGTGTGACGCGTGTGCCGCGTCGGGATTTTGGTAATGGCTCGCTGGGACGGCCGGTTGACGAGACAGTTGCGCGGCGCGTCATTGAGTCGGAGCCTGAGACGGAGAACTTGCCGCGACGCGCGCCGAATCTGACTGGTGCGGTACCGTCGGTCATCCAACGTCCGACTGGCGCGGCGCAACGATCGCCGGGCGTCGAGCTTGATGATGAACTGCGGCGTTCGCGTGTATTCCGCGGACGGGAACCGCGACAACCGAGACAAACGCCGCCGACACAATCGACAACTGAGCAACCTGCTCCCGCGCCTCCACAAAAAAGCGTTCGAGGCCAGCAGAGGATCGAACGTTCTGAACCACGGATTGAACCACGATCCGAGCCACGATCCGAGCCACGATCCGTGTCTCCACGATCCGAGTCTCCACGATCCGAGTCTCCACGATCCGTGTCTCCAAGATCTGAGTCTCCGAGATCCGAACCGGCTCCACGATCCGAACCGGCTCCACGATCCGAGTCTCCTCGATCCGAGTCTCCTCGATCCGAACCGGCTCCGAGATCGGAGTCGCCACGATCGGAGTCGCCACGATCGGAATCGCCACGTGTTGAGTCGCCGAGGAGTGAGTCGCCGAGGTCGGAGGGGCCGAAGAGACCCGACGATTTATGAAGGTTCGATCTTTAACCGCGGCAGTTTACGCTCCTGCCCATCAATGCTGGCATCCACTTCCCCCACATGGGTAGCCCCCATGCGTTCGTAGAAGCCGGCAGCATTCGGGTCCGCTGAGATAGCAATCTCGCGGACCTGAAGTGTTGCCGCCCGCTCCATCGCATCGAGAAACAATTCCTTCCCGACGCCTGTGCCAATCGCTTCCGGCCTGACCCACATGTGCTCCAACTCCGCCTGCCGATCGCTCAAACACAGCGCGTAGAACCCGCGTATCTCGCCGTCTTTCTCGGCCACGTAAACCTGATTGTCGCGGATGAAATCGGCGGTGATCGTGAGGTCTGATTCCCAGTGCTTGATCCAGTGCTCGGGATAACCCCAGTAACGCTTGGCGTCGACCGCGATCTGCGACAGCGTCGCGGCTTCGTCCTGGGATGCGGGTCGAATATTCACGGAAACAGTTTCAGGGCAGTTGCCAGACGGTGCCGTCGGCGTAGTCAATGCGCACGACAATCACGCGCTCGATCAAAGAGTCGCGTTCTTTGGTGTTGAGTGCAGTTACGCTAACTGTCTGCGTCGGCGGTCTGGTGATCGTGACGGTCAGTTCTTTTGACTTGCCGGGAGAGATCTTCTCTTCGCTGGTGAACTCGCGCCGTCCGATCTCGCTTTCGGTCTCACGATCGAAGAAGACGTAGTCCCAATCGATCGATTTGATCGGCTTGTCACTCAGGTTTTTTACGGTCGTCTTGTAGACGAAGACGTAACGCGATCGAGTGTCTTTATGTTTTGCGGCAATGTTAGCGGCGTCGGCTTTTGCTTCTCGCTTGATCTTGTCGATCTCACTGGAACCGCCGCGCTTCGCATCTTCGATTCGCCGCTCGTTCCGCGTGCGGGCGCGAACTTCGTCCCAGTTCTCGATTGGACCGCCGAACGGATCTCTTTCCCATCCGATGCGTTCTTTACTCCAACTGAAACGCACTACTTCAACCCTGGACTGATCAAGCGCATTCGCCATCGGTTGCGCCATCGAAACCGTCGCAGTCAGCGCGAACCAAAGCGCCAGTGCAAGCCATTTCATGATGCTGCTCCTTCGGGAATTGGTAGCGGCTTGAATAATACTACGGGCCGCGGAATGTTAGAACTCCGCGGCCCGCTTTGAAACACTACGTACCAGTTAAAAGACGTAACGGATGCCAAGGACGATACGACGGTTACCACCGTCAGTATCCCACTGGCGCAGGAAGCCCGGCGCAGTCACGATTGAATTCGGCGTACCGAAGTCGCGAGTATTGGTGGCGTTATAGAAGTCAGCGCGCAACTGAAGCCGCTGATTCTCACCAATGTCCGTATTCTTCACGATGCCGAAATCAATGTTGTTGAGCCCGTCGGCGCGCAGGATGTTGCGTCCCGCGTTGCCGATTCGCTCTCCTGTTGGGGCCAACGCTCTGAACAGCGCGTTGCCAGTCGTGGAGCTAACGGCTCCGCGTAAGCGGAACAGTTCCTCCACACTCATTCTCGACACGTCCAGATTCGTATTGACGTTTGGCCGAGTCGCGATACCGATTGCCGAAGCCAGACCGCCGAGCGTTCCGGTTGGGTCATTTGGATTCAACGGCGAGAACGGAGCACCGCTCTGGAAGTTGAAATTCGAGTTGACCTGCCATCCTCCAAGCACATGACCCGTGAAACCTCTCTGGTCGCTAAAGAACGGCAACTCATAAACGAAGTTACCAGCCAAACGCAGCGGACGGTCATAAGACGACCGGCCACGGTCGAGGCGGCGGTTGAATGGATCTTGCGCCAGCGCGATCTCAGAACCGGAGTTATTGAAGATCTCCGACATGGTGTCGATGAACGAACTCCAGGTGAAGTGAACGCCTGCGCTGATGCCGCGGCTCAATCGTTTCTCCACACTCGCCTGCATTGAGTGATAGATGGAAGAGCCGGAGTTAGCACGCAGCCGGATCGTGCCAGTTGTCGGATCGGTACGGACGACCGGATTGGGCGGATTAACCGCACTGGCCGGCGGCGGTGGCGTGGTCCGGAAGCGAACCGGATTACCGTCGATGCTCTCGAAGAGACCCGTCCCTTTCGAACCAACGTAACCGACACGGAAAACCGTGTCGCTATTCAGTTCTCGTTGAAACTCGAAACTGAACGAATCGTAAACCGGCGAATGAAAGTCTTCCGTCACTTGCGTGCGAGTGAAGTTCACTGGGTCCACGGGCAGATTGTTCAGATTCGCAAATGCATTGGTGGCGCCCGGGATGTTGTGCGCCGCAACAAATGGGAACGAGCTCCAAATGTTCAGCGCGATGTTGGTGTAAGCATAGTCGTAGGTGCGGGTGTAACCGCCGCGGATGACCAGCTTATCTCCGCCGGTCAGGAAACCCATGATGCCGTCGCTGCTCGTTTGCGGGTTCCAGTTGAAACCGACTCTTGGGCCCCAGTTATTCGTGTCGCGTCCGGGGATCGGCCGCACTCTGAATCGCGGGTCGTTTCCGGATGCGGCAAACACCGGGTCGTTGAATTCGACCAGGTCCCCAATCGGCTGGCCGGCATTCTCGTAACGCAGACCGAGTGTCAGAGTAAAGTTGGGCTTAATCTTCCACTCGTCCTGTGCGTAGACATAGAAGTCGTGCCAATCGAGGTGCAAAACACGAGCGACGCCCGGCAAATCTCTGTTGATTTGCACGTTGGCGACGTCGGCTACGAAGTTATTCAAGTTGGTGTAAACGAGGTGGCCTCGCGTCGTCGGTTTGAACAACTGGTGTAACTGGCTGCGGTGGATATCAGCACCGAACTTCCAACCGTGATTGCCTGTCGTGTACGACAGGTTGTTCTGAATTTGGAAAGTGTTTCTAAACGACGTTTGCGGCAAGTTCGCAGCCAAGCCGATCGCCGTTCGAGTGTTGCCCGCATTCAGACCGAGTAATCCCAGACTCGTGATCTGAATCGAGGGAATCGCCTCGGCGCGCAGGTCCGAGGCAACGGTGGCGCTAGCCGCTCGCAAATACGCCAACCGCAACTCGTTTACTATTTTCGGACTGAGGATGCTGTTCAGAGCGATGTTCACGCCCTGATTGCGCGACACGTTTGATGACTCATACCCCGTGGGCGTCACCTGACCGGCGCCTACCGTGTCCGCGTCCTGATAGATGTAACGACCGCTCAGTGTGTGGTCGTTATTCAACCGGTGATCGATGCGAATCGACTGCTGCCAGTCGTTGAATATAAACGGACTGGAACCGGTAAGTGATCCAAGCGGAACGGTAAATTCTTGTCCGTTGGCCGTAAATGTCGCTGTTTGACCGTTCGGCGCCTGAGCAGCCGGCAAGAAACCGAGCAGCGCCTGCACCTGGGGGCGATTTCCAACCTGCGCCTGGAGAATCTGTCGTCCAGCTTCAGTCGGCGCACCCTGAATGGTCTGTCCTTGCTGGAAGCGTCGATCCCACCAGCGTTGCAGCGCAAAGAAAAAGAACGTTCTGTCTTTTCCGTTGATCATCTTTGGGCCACCTTCGCCAAAGCGCGGAAGGTGCAACGGTCCGCCGAAAGTAAGTCCAACCTGGTTCTCAACGCGGAATGGCGCTATCTGCCGGGACGGATCAGTCGCCGACTTGTTGCAGAAGCCGCCGTTCTTGTTGAGGTTGCTACAGGCGTTCAGGTGGTTGTCGTTGTGGAACCAGAAACCTGAACCATGAAACTCGTTCGAGCCGCTCTTGGTGATCGCGTTGAAGACCGAGCTGCTGTTGCGGCCGTACTCGGCGCTGAATTGATTAGTGACCAGCCGGACTTCCTGAATCAAGTCAGGGTTGTTGAGCTGGACCACGCCGCCGCCGACGCCGAAGTCGTTGTTGTCCTGGCCGTCGAGCAGGAAGTTATTCGAGCGCAATCTTCCGCCGTTCGAAGAGTAGTTGATACCGTTGGTGAATCCAGCCTGGTTCGACTGAAGCTGGCTGACACCGGGCGCCGAGAGCGCGACGTTGTAGACGTTGCGATTCGCGGCAATCGGCAGCTCCGACAACCGGCGGCTGTCAAAACGTGTGCCGACTTCGGTCGTCGCGGTGTTGAGCATCGAGGCATTTTCGACGACGTTCACAACTTCGCTCAGGCCGCCGGTTTTGAGCACAGCATCGACGTTCGCCTGCTGGTTGAGCACCAGAGTAATTCCCGACTGAACGTATTTGGCAAAGCCGGTCGACTCGACAGTGATTTCGTAGTCGCCGACGGGCATGCCCGTGAAACGGTAGCGGCCGTCTCCGTCAGTCTGCGTTGTGCGCGTCTCGTTTGTTTTTACGTTGCGGACAGTCACCGTCGCGCCGGTGACGATGGCCTGCTTCTCGTCTCTTACTTCACCGGAAATGGAACCCGTGGTCTGTGCCAAAATCGGCGATGCCAGAAACGCAAGTAAGGCTATGGATAAGAGAACTAGTCTGTTAACTCTACTCATCAGGTTTTACTCCTTTGCTCTAAAAAGCGCTTGGTGAGCACGCTCGGTGTGACGAAAGCCGGAAATCTCATTCGGCGAGCCGTCGATAAGCAACCAACATTCCAGTGATTGGGCGGAATGGGTCAGGAACACTAAGTGTAGGCTGAATCAAAGATTTAGCCCGAAGCGCACGAACGCCCGCGGCAAATTTTAGAGACGTATCGTTCAAATCTTCGGATTAATCCATTATGGTGAAGAGAGGGTCCGCGGACGATCCATAATCTCATGCAGAACGAACCGAAAACCGAATCAATCGTCTTCCTGGAACGCAACACGTTCAACGTCCAGTTTCGCCGCCCAAACTTCCCGCACGAATGGGTCGAATATGGCGGGACCGACGGAACCCAGGTCGTCGATCGTTTGCGTGATGCGACGATCGCGATCTGCAACAAACTCGCGTTACGCGAAGACGTTCTTTCGCAGTTGCCAAAACTAAAACTCATCGCCGTTGCCGCGACTGGAACCGACAACGTCGATCTCGATTACTGCCGCGCTCACGACATCGCCGTCTGCAACACTCGCGGATACGCCGTCAACTCACTGCCGGAACACGCGTTGATGTTGATGCTCGCGTTGCGTCGTAATCTGATCGCCTATCGCGACGACGTGAAGGCCGGACGCTGGCGCGAAGCGAAGCAGTTCTGTCTGCTGAATCATTCGATCGGCGATCTCCGCGGCACTGTTTTGGGAATCGTCGGTTTTGGCGCACTCGGTCAGGCAATGGCGCAACTCGGCCGCGCGATCGGCATGGAAGTCATCGTCGCCGAACGAAAAACTGCGGCGAGCGTACGCGAAGGCCGCAAGTCGTTCGCCGACGTCCTGCGACTCAGCGACGTGCTCTCGTTGCACTGTCCGTTGACTGACGAAACGAAGAACCTGATCGCCGCTGAAGAACTGCGCCAGATGAAACGCGACGCGTTACTCATCAACACCGCTCGCGGCGGACTGATTGACGATCACGCATTGATTGACGCATTGAAAGCGGGACGGCTTGGCGGCGCGGGCATCGACGTGCTGCGCGTCGAACCGCCGCGCGACGGAAATCCGCTATTGGAAGTTGAGTTGCCGAACCTCATCGTGACGCCACATAACGCGTGGGCCAGCAGACAGGCAATGCAGACGCTCGCTGATCAGCTAGTGGATAATTTGGAAGCGTTTGTGAGAGGCCAGCCGCGGAACTTAGTCGGTTAAAATCCGTGGGCTTTATGAAGCGGCCGCTTCACCCGTCTCGTCGTGATGCTCGGTGGTGTAGAGACGAAGAATGTCCTGTCCCTGCCGTGAGCGCGGATCGATGGTGCGCAGGTGCTTGCGTCCCTGCATCTCCCAAATTGCCGTGACGACTCCGTCTTTCTCGACTGCGTGATAGGTGATCTCTTCGGTGGCTTCGGGCGCGGGCTCCGTTGGTTGCGTGGCCGCGCCGGGGGCTATTGCGGTTTCATTCTCAGACATACGAACTCAAAAACTCTCCAATCTTCTTTGTGGGCTTAGGGTGTGACGCGAATTGTTGCACACGAGATTGCTCATGTCCAGCCTGTGAGATCTGAGATCTCAGATCTGAGATCTCAGAGCCATCTCGATGGCTTTGCGCGGTACGACGACGCCCCAGCCTTGCCGTTCGACTGCGACGCCGTCGACTCGCTCAGCCGTGTCGATCAGAATCCGTTTGACTTGCTGCGGCGTTAACTTCGGGTTCGCTTCCAACATGCACGCCACGATCGACGCGACGATCGGCGACGCAAAGGAAGTCCCGTCTACAAACTTGTAGTGCTGGTTGATAACGTTGCCTTCCTGGAGTTTGATCGTAATCAACTGCCGCAAGAGCGGCGCTGCCAGGCCGCGCGCTTCGTCGAGATCTTTATCTACTCCGGCATTCGCGCTGATGATCGTCGACAGTTCGTCGTCAGCAGCGGCGTCAAGTTCCGCGTACAGCCGCGCTTCAACGGCTGTAGGCGTATGCGGAAGTATCGGAGCGGCGACCCAGATGCCGGGCGCGATCACCTCCGGTTTCTGTAACCCGTCGATCGTTGGCCCATACGACGAACGATACATTCCGCGTCGCGCGCGATCGAGTGAGTTCTGGTCGTCGAGACCGCCGACTGCGATCGCGGACGGCGAGCTCGCCGGCGGCAAAACAGGATGACCCGGCGCGAGCCCCGCGTTGCCGACAGCGCACACGACGACGACTCCGGCGCTCACCGTTTCCTCAACCAACCGGCACAGCGAGTTATGCAGATACGACTGCTCAAAATCGCCGCCGGCGGAGATGTTGACGATGCGAATCCCGTACTTGTCTTTGTTGGCCAACACCCACCGCAAACCCGTTTCGATGTGGCTTTCGGGAATGCGCCCGGATTTCCCGATCTTCACCAGCACGACCTGCGCTTCCGGAGCAATGCTTTGATAAAGACCGTTAGAAAGATAACCGTTACCAGCGGCGACAACCGACGTCATCATACCGTGCCAGCTCGCGACGTCCGCCCTCTGCAAAAACGTCGGATCGTCTTCGGGCGCGAAGATGCTGTGGTAGGCGACGATGCGGTTGACCGGCTCAGTCAGATCTTTATGCGCGTAGAAGCCGGAATCGAGAAAAGCGATGGTTACGTTCCTGCCGCGGAAGCGCTCATCCGCATCTAACCGAACGGGAGTTGGAAGGGCTTGCGAGAGATCGATTTCGGTCTTGATTGTGTTCAGCGCCATCCCGAACAAGATCCGTGAAAAGGTCAAGTCATGTCAACTTGCCACGTCGCGTATCGCCTGATAATCTTCAACTTCCCCAACCTGAGAGCCTTAAAGGAGATATACGAAACGATGAAGAACATTGCAATCTTGTTGGCTTTTGCGTTCGTGATTGCCGGCGCCCTAACGGGTACGATGACCGGTTCCAGCGCGCGCGCAATGGAAGGAGAAATTCCCGCACCGCCTATCGGCGCCACTATCGAAGACTTCACTCTTCCCGACGCAAGCGGACAGCAGCGGTCGCTCAAGTCGCTCGCCGGCAAGAACGGCACGGTGCTTTTATTCATCGCCGTGCAGTGTCCCGTTTCCAACGCTTACAACGAGCGCATGGAGAAACTCGCCGCCGATTACAAAGCCAAAGGCATCGCGGTGATTGGCATCAACTCGAACGTCAAGGAAGACGCCGAAGCAGTTAAGGCGCACGCCGCCGACAACAAACTGACGTTCCCGATCCTGAAGGATCCAGGGAACAAGATAGCCGACAAACTCGGCGCCACCGTCACTCCCGAAGCTTACTTCATCGATGCCGGCAACAAGCTGCTCTATCACGGCCGCATCGACAACAGCCGCAACGCCGCGCAGATCGAAACCAGCGACTTGCGCAACGCGCTCGACGCAGCGTTGGCCGGCAAAGCGATTGAAAAACCCGAAGCCAAAGCGTTCGGTTGCACCATCAAGCGTGGCTGATCTATGCGTGTATTTCGAGTTGTAATTGCAGTTTGCGTTTGCGTTCTGTTAGCCAGCTTCGCGGTCCCGGCCCAGAAAAAGGGCCGGACCGCAAAATCGCCCGCAAAGTCGCAGAAGCCCGTCGTCTCAGCCATCGACACCGAGGCGCTCAAACTATTGATTACTGAAGAACGGGAACGCCCGCTGCTCGTAAACTTTTGGGCGACGTGGTGCGATCCGTGCCGCGACGAGTTTCCGGACCTCGTAAAGATCGACAAGGAGTACCGTCCGCATTCGCTCGACTTCGTGACGATCTCGCTCGACGACTTCAGCGAAATCAACACCGAAGTGCCGAAGTTTCTGGGCTCGATGAAAGCCACGATGCCCGCTTACCTGCTCAACGTTTCCGATCCTGAACCGGCAATCATCCTGGTCGATCCGAAGTGGGGAGGCAGTCTGCCGGCAACATTTCTCTATAATTCGAAAGGCGAAGTGGTCTATAAGCATTTGGGCCGCGTAGACCCGAACGAGTTGCGGGCCGCGATCGACAAACTGGTCAAGAAAACTGATGAGTGATATCACTCCGGAAGTTATTGCCGCCCATAACCTCACTCCAGAAGAATTCGAGCGAATCAAAAACCTGCTTGGCCGCGAACCGACTTTTGCCGAACTCGGCATCTTTTCGGTGATGTGGTCCGAACACTGCTCGTACAAATCTTCGCGCATCCATCTGAAACGACTGCCGACCACGGGCGAGCGCGTCATCGTTCCGCCGGGCGAGAACGCCGGCGTCGTCGATCTCGGCGACGGCTGGTGCGCGGCGTTCAAGATCGAATCGCACAACCATCCTTCGTTTATCGAACCATTCCAGGGCGCGGCTACCGGCGTCGGCGGCATCCTGCGCGACATCTTCACGATGGGCGCGCGGCCCGTGGCGTCGATGAACAGTCTGCGCTTTGGTTCGCTGGACCATCCGCAACACGGGCGCCGGAATCGATCGCTGCTCGCGGGTGTCGTCGCCGGCATCGCGCATTACGGCAACGCGTTCGGCGTCGCGACTGTCGGCGGCGAAGTCGCTTTCGACGATGCGTATGCGCTGAATCCGTTAGTCAACGCGTTCGCGCTCGGGATCGTGCGTCACGACCAGATCTTCTTCGGAAAGGCGACAGGCGTCGGCAATCCGGTTTTGTACGTCGGCGCGAAGACAGGGCGCGACGGAATTCACGGCGCAACGATGGCCTCGGCGGAGTTTGACGAAGAAGCGTTGGAGAAACGTCCGACGGTGCAGGTCGGCGATCCCTTTCTCGAGAAGTTGTTGTTGGAAGCGTGCCTCGAAGCGATGCGCAGCGGCGCGGTCGCGGGTATTCAGGACATGGGCGCCGCGGGACTGACGTCGTCGTCGTGTGAAATGGCGGCGAGAGCGGGTACCGGAATCGAGTTGGACCTTTCGCTCGTGCCGCAGCGCGAGCAGAACATGACGGCGTACGAGATGCTGCTGTCGGAATCGCAGGAGCGCATGCTGATCGTGGCCCATGCGGGACGCGAGCGCGAGGTCATGGATATTTTCCGCAAGTGGGATCTCGATGCCGTGGTGATCGGGCGCGTGCGCGATACGAAACGGATGCAGGTGATTCACAACGGCGAGACCGTTGCGGATATTCCGGTTGAAGCACTGACGGATGAAGCGCCGCGTTACGAACGTCCGATGCGCGCGGCGACTCGTGGAACATCCGGGTCGCGCACGTTCGAGAGTCAGGATCTGAACGCGGATCTGATTAAAGTTCTATCGAGCGGCAATCTCGCTTCGAAGCAGTGGGTTTACCGCCAGTACGATCACATGGTTCGGACGAACACTGCGATTCTTCCCGGCGCTGATGCCGCAGTGGTCAGAATCAAAGAGACGCGGCGCGCGCTCGCGATGTCGCTCGACGGCAATGGGCGTTACTGTGCAGCGAACCCGCGCGAAGGCGCGAAGCTCATCGTCGCCGAAGCTGCGCGCAACGTCGTCTGCGTCGGCGCGAGACCGATCGCGATCACGAACTGTTTGAACTTCGCGTCGCCCGAGCGGCCGGAAGTGATGTGGTCGTTTTCCGAAGTCGTCGACGGCATGGCTGAAGCTTGCCGCGCGTTGTCGACGCCCGTAGTTTCCGGAAACGTCTCGTTCTACAACGAAACCGAAGGACGCGGGATACTGCCGACGCCGGTCATCGGCATGGTCGGGCTCATCGAAGACGTGCGGCGCACGATCACGCCGGGTTTCAAGAACGAAGGCGACGTCATCGCGTTACTGGGCGTGACGCAAGACGATTTATCGATGGGTGAATATGCAGTGAGTGTCGGCGGCGTTACGACGGCAGAGATAGAAGCCGCGAGTGCAGTGCCTGAGCTCGATATGGAACGCGAGCGGGCAGTTCAGTCGGCGTGTCTGGAAGCTGCTGAAGCCGGGCTTCTGACGTCAGCTCACGATTGTTCTGATGGAGGCCTGGCGGTTGCTTTGGCGGAGTCGTGTTTCTCGTCGCTTGGGCGTGATGCGATTGGCGCGCGAGTAGATTTGAAGGGAACGCTGAGCCCGACGTCGTTGCTGTTTAGTGAGTCGCCATCACGCATCATCATCAGTATGGATCCATCAGTCGTTGAATCCGTGAAAAAGATCTCGGAACAACATAATGCACCCTTTGCAGTAATTGGACAGGTAGATGGCAAAAGGTTTGTTGTTTCGATTGATGGAGATGAGGTTGTGAACACGAATATCACGGATCTCGAATCGGCGTGGCGCAACGCGCTTTCACGAAAGTTGCAAGCTGAAGTGCCCGCAACGGTCTAATTCACCCAAGAGGGAGGCTTCTTGCATCCCGTCATCTCGCTCAACCGTACGATGGTGGAAGCGACCAAGGCCCGCGTCGCCGCCGTCTCTTCGGCCGCACTCTACGGACGCGGCGTATTCACCACGCTCGCCGTCTACGACTCCAAACCATTCCTCTGGTCCAAACACTGGCAACGCCTCTCCGCGCACGCCGCGAAACTCGACATCGATCACACCGGCTGCACCGAGAAGAGCGTCGGTGAGGCTGTTGCGAAACTGATCGCGGTCAATCAAGTCAAAGACGGTCGCGCCCGCGTCACATTGCTCGGGCGCAGCGGCGGCGAATTCTGGAAGACGAAGCTGGCGAGCTCGAGGAAAACGGATCTTCTGATCATGACGGGCGATCCGCACCGCGTATCGCAAAACGGACTGTCGCTCGCGGTGTCGCCTTATCGCACCAGCACCTTCTCGCCGATCACCGGGATCAAGAGCCTCAACTACCTCGATCACGTGCTCGCGAAAGAAGAAGCACGCCGGCGCGATTTCGACGAAGCCGTGGTTTTGAACGAGCGCGGCGAGATCGTTTCGGCGACGACGGCAAACATCTTCTGGGCCAGGAACGGCACGGTCCATACGCCGTCGCTGGCCACCGGCGCTCTCGCGGGAATCACGCGTGAGTGCGTGATCGATATCGCCGGCAAACATTTTATTCCGTTGGTTGAGGGTGTTTACGAGATGGCTGACCTGGTTGACGCAGACGAAATCTTTCTGACGTCTTCCGGGATCGGCGTCGCGCCCGTCACGACTTTTGATTTTCGGCGTTACGCGGTCGAACCCGAAAGCATTATCAACATCATCAGGCAGGCATTCGCTAAGCTAGCCCACTTATAAGCACAAAAGGCACAAAAGACACAAAAGGCACAAAAAAGAGGGAGAGACAGAGAGAGGGTGTTTGTGCTTTGCTGCTGGTGCTTGGTGCTTGCTTCTTAGTCTTGTGCCTTTTGTGTCTTTTGTGCCTTTTGTGGTAACCCATTTTGTGACTCTAGTGGCAAGGATCTGAGTCGTTGTCCCGTCGCAGCGAAGATCGCATTCGCGACGGCCGGAGCAAGTCCGACGATCGGCGTCTCACCAGCACCCGCCGAAGGCAGGTCCTTGCGGTCCAACAACACGATCTCGATCGGCGGCGCGTCGCTGAACCGCGGCAATCGATAACGCGAAAACTTCGCATTCAGTATCTGCCCGTTCTGAAACTCAATGCCTTCGAACAGCGCACCGCCAATCGCCTGGACTACCGCGCCTTCAACCTGATTGTGCAGGTGCACGGGATTGACGATCGCGCCACATTCATAGCTCGCGACGATGCGTTCAATCTTCACCTTCTTCGTCTTCGGATCGATCGAGACTTCCGCGGCCGTACCGATGTAACTACCCTTCTCGAAACCGCACGCGATACCCGCGCCGCGCCCTGCCTGCTTCTTCGCGCCCCAGCCAAACGATTTCGCCGTCGCTTCGAGCACCGCGCGCAAGCGCGGATCCTGGATGTTCTGCAAACGAAACGCGACCGGATCCATGCCGACGAGTTGGGCCAACTCGTCCATGTGTACTTCGCGCGCAAAGTGGTTCGCCGTCGCCGCCAACCCGCGATACGATCCCTGCCGCAACGGCGACTTGCTGTTGTGAAACTGAATGTTCTGGTTCGGAAACGCGTATTTACTTTGAATCGCCGACGCGCCGGAGTTGTAGTTGTGAAACTCCCACGCCGTCACCGTGCCGTCGTTCTTCACTCCGCTCGACACTTCGATCACACCCGCCGGACGGAAATACGCCCACGCAAACTCCTCTTCCCGCGTCCACACGAGCTTCACGGGCTTGCCGCTCGCGCGCGCCAAACGCGCAGCCTCGATGGCGCATTCGCCCGTGTGCTTGCCGCCATATCCGGAACCGGTATCGGGCACGATCACCCGCACGCTCTCTTCCGGAATGCGAAGCGCTTCGGCCAACTCCGATCGCACGCCGAACGGCCGCTGCGTTCCGGTCCAAACTGTCAGCTTGTTATCTTTCCACTCTGCAACCGCGGCGCGCGGTTCGAGCGGCGCGTGCGCGATGTAAGCGACGGTATACGTCTGCGAGAGTTTCTTGTCCGCCGCGGCCATGCCTTCAGTGATCGAGCCGACAGGCCGTCCGCCGCCGCGGCTCGGCGATGAATCGCGCTTGAGTAGCTGGAACAACTCCGAAGCTCCGGGCTGCGCCGGCGTCTTCCAGTGAACGGCGATCGATTTTTCCGCGCGTGCGACTGCCTGCGGGTCCGGCGCGGTGATGCCGATGAAATCACCGTCGCGGACGACGGTGACGCCTTTGATCGCTTCCGCGGCTTTCGTATCGACCGAGAGCAGCGATGAGTTCATTGCAGGCGCGCGAACGATGCGGCCGAACAACATGCCCGGCAGCTTCATGTCTGACGTGTACTCGTGTTTGCCGGTGACGAAATCACGCGCGCCAACCTTCGGCACGGACGTGCCGGCGATGGTCCAGTCTTTCACGGTCGTGATCGCCACGTCGGCGGGAATCGTCTTGACGAGTTTTTGTCCTTTCGCGACGTCGCCGAGGCTCAACGATTTCGAAGCATCATGGTTGACGAAACGCGCGTTGACGATGCGCACGTCAGCGGGTGCGACTTTCAACTGCTCCGCGGCGAGGGTAATCAGCGTCTCGCGCGCGGCTGCCGCGGCCTTGCGCAACTGCGGCGCCATGGTCGGCGTCGTGCGGCTCCCGAATGTTCCCATGTCAAAGGGAACCAGATCAGTGTCAGCCATAACTAACCGGATCGTGTTCACCGGAACGTGCAACTCTTCGGCGACGGCCTGGGCCAACGACGTGCGAATGTTCTGGCCCAACTCAACCTTGCCCGTGAAAACTGAAACCGCGCCGCTCTCTTCAATGTGAATCCACGCACCGATGTCGTTTGGAACGCGCTGATTGAACCGCCCGCGTCCGGACTCGTCTTGTTCCTGCTGCGCTGCTTGCGCGAGCACGTTCGACGCCGGCACCAGCAGCGCGATGCCGCCGCTGAAGGCTTTCAGAAACTGGCGCCGGTTGAAACTGAAGTTGTAAATGGGATCGGCGAAAAGTTCGTAGCGTTCTACTTCAGGGGCGAGTTCGAGGTCGAGTTGTTCGTCGTTCATTTGCGCACCTCCTTCGCCGTGCCCGAAGCAATCTCGATTGCTTTGACGATGCGCAAATAGGTCCCGCAGCGGCAGACGTTCCGGTCCATGGCTTTCACGATCTCGTCACGCGAGGGCTTTGGGTTCTTGCTGAGCAGCCCCGCGCCGGCCATGATCATTCCCGGCGTGCAATAACCACACTGCATCGCGTCGGCTTCGATGAAGGCCTGTTGCAGCGGATGGAGTTGCCCGTCTTTTTCGAGGCCCTCGATCGTCGTGATCTGCTTGCCTGCAACTTTACCGACCGGCGTCACGCACGAGCGCGCCGCGACGCCGTCGACGAGCACCGTACACGCGCCGCACTGCGATTCGCCACACCCGTATTTTGTTCCCGTGAGATTCAGGTAATCGCGCAAAACAGTGAGCAAACTCGTCTGTGAATCTATGTTCACCGGCAGTTTTTTCCCGTTCACGCTCAGTGACGTGATATTTGCCATGTCCGTGTCCTCCGTGTTTGCCCAAATATCCTACTCCACTTCCCTAAAGCACCAGAAATGCGATAACTTGCAAGCCCATGAGCACAGTTACTGAAGAAGCCTCGCGCGGGCGCAAAGAATCGACTGAACAAAAACCGAATAAGTGGGTCTACCTTTTCGACGAAGGCCCCGGCGACGACAAAGCACTTCTCGGCGGAAAAGGCGCCGGCCTCTGCGAGATGACGCAGGCCGGATTGCCCGTGCCGCCCGGTTTGGTGGTAACCACCGAAGCCTGCAACGCCTTTTTCGACAACGACAAGGCGTTTCCCGAAGGACTCTGGGAACAGGTGAAGGAAGGCTTGACCCGCATCGAGGAGAAAGTCGGTAAGAAATTCGGCGACCCGAAAAACCCGTTGCTCGTCTCCGTCAGATCCGGCGCCGCGTTTTCCATGCCGGGAATGATGGACACTGTCCTGAACCTCGGTTTGAACGAAGAAACGGTGCAAGGGCTGGCCGAGCAGACGGGCGACCTGCGTTTCGCGCTCGACGCGTATCGCCGCTTCGCTTCGTTGTTCGGCGAGATCGTGATGGGCGTGGCGCACGAGAAATTCGAACGCGTGCTCGATCGTTTCAAAGCGCAAACACAGGGCGGGCGCGACACGGATCTCAAAGCGGACCACCTGCGCGAGATCATCGCCGCCGAAAAGCAGATCATACTTACCGAACAACAAGCCATCCCCGAAGATCCATACGAACAACTGCAAGTCGCGATCAAGGCCGTCTTCAATTCGTGGATGGGACGCCGCGCGATCGATTATCGCCGCGTGAACCGCATCCCCGATTCGTTAGGCACGGCCGTGAACGTGCAGGCGATGGTGTTTGGAAACATGGGCGCGGGCAGCGGCACCGGCGTCGCTTTCACGCGCAATCCGTCAACGGGCAAGAAAGAGTTGTACGGCGAGTACCTGCTGAACGCGCAGGGTGAAGACGTCGTCGCCGGCATTCGCACGCCGAACCCGATCGTGCAGCTCAGGAAAGAACTGCCCGAGGTCTACGACCAGTTTGCGTCGATTGCGAGCCTGCTCGAAAAGCATTACCACGACATGCAGGACTGCGAGTTTACCATCGAGCGCGGGAAGCTCTGGATGCTGCAAACGCGCACCGGCAAACGCAGCGGCGCCGCGGCCGTTCGCATCGCCGTCGACATGGTTTATGAAAAACTGATCGACAAGCCAACCGCGGTGCAACGCGTCACGCCCGAACAGCTCGATCAACTGCTGCACCCGACAGTCGATCCCAAAACGAACGCGACAGTGCTCGCGACGGGCCTGCCGGCGAGCCCGGGCGCTGCGCAGGGCCAGGTTGTTTTCAGTCCCGACGAAGCCGAAGAGATGGCGCGCGAGGGCAAGCAGGTCGTGCTCGTGCGTTTGGAAACGAGCCCTGACGACTTTCACGGCATGGTCGCGGCGCAGGCGATCGTCACGGCCCGCGGCGGCATGACGAGTCACGCTGCCGTCGTCGCGCGAGGCATGGGCAAGACGTGTGTCAGCGGCGCGCAGGCGATCAATATCGATTACAGCCAGCAGCAGTTCACAGTCGAGGGCGCTGTCGTTACTAAAGGCGACTGGATCACCGTTGACGGTTCGACGGGCCGCGTCTTCCTCGGCCAGGTGCCGACGATTCAACCGACGCTCGGCGACGATTTCTACAAACTCATGACGTGGGCCGACAAGTTTCGCCGCCTGCGCGTGCGCGCCAACGCCGACACGCCGCTCGACGCGAAAACCGCTCGGCAGTTTGGCGCTGAAGGCATCGGCCTGTGCCGTACCGAACACATGTTCTTCGGGGACAAGCGCCTGGCGGCGATGCGCGAGATGATTCTTTCCGAAGGCGTCGGCGCCCGCGAGAAAGCGCTCGAGAAACTGTTGCCGCTGCAACGCAGCGACTTCATCGGCATCTTCCGCGAGATGGCCGGCTTGCCCGTGACGATTCGATTGCTCGATCCGCCGCTGCACGAGTTTCTGCCGAACGCCGAGGAACTCGGAACCGAACTGTCCGAGTTGAAGATGGCATTGAAGGCGGCGACCAGCCTGACGGCGATGGACCAGATTCTCGACGAGATCGATCACAAGCGAGCGTTGCTCCGGCAAGTGGTTCGCATTCGTGAAGCGAACCCGATGCTCGGCTTCCGCGGCTGCCGGTTGGGTCTGTTGTTTCCGGAAGTCACTCGCATGCAATGCCGCGCGATCTTCGAAGCCGCGTGCAAAGTGCAGGGCGAACGCAAGAAGGTCGAGCTCGAGATCATGGTCCCACTTGTGTCGCTCAGCGAAGAGTTGCGGCAGCAGTCGCTACTGATTCACGAGGTTGCAAAACAGGTGATGGGCGAGCACGGCATGACGATCGAGTATCACGTCGGCACGATGATCGAGCTGCCGCGCGCAGCGCTGATGGCGGATCGCATCGCCGCCCATGCCGACTTCTTCTCGTTCGGCACCAACGATCTGACGCAAACGACGTTTGGCTTGAGCCGCGACGACTCCAGCCGTTTTCTACCAAACTACATCGAACGGAAGATCATGAAAGACGATCCGTTCCAGGTTCTCGATCGCGACGGCGTGGGCCAGTTGATACGCTACGGCGCCGAGCGTGGCCGCAGCGTGAAACCGAACCTCAAGGTCGGCATCTGCGGTGAGCACGGCGGCGATCCACAATCGATCGCGTTCTGTAACGAGATCGGTCTCGACTACGTGAGCTGTTCGCCGTTCCGCGTGCCAGTCGCCCGGTTGGCGGCGGCGCAGGCTTCGTTGAACCCGGCCGTCGAGACCACGATCAGCGCGCAGGTTTAGTTTTCTCAGCATGCTCCGCGTTCATGTCAACTCCCAGAGATCTGCAACAGCTACTGGAACGCATCCAGCTACGGCTGGATGAGAGTTTTGTCGGGATAGGTTCCGAGGTTGCAGATCTCCCGCCGGAAGATCTCGCAGAACTGCTAAATCAACTCCGCGTCAACGAAGCAGCGGCGATCGTTTCGATGCTCCCGCTCGCGCGCTGCATCGAGATCTACGACCAGCCCACCATGCGACGCCGTGCGGCCATTCTCCAGGAACTCGAACCGGCTCGCGTCGCTGCGATTCTCCAAGGACTGTCAGCCGACGAACGCACCGACGTGATCCAGAAGATGGGCATCCACCAGCGCCATCGCATCCTGCCGAAGTTCTCGCCGGACGTGCGGACCGAGTTGGAGGACCTGCTTCAGTATCCGGATCACACCGCGGGCGGGATCATGACGACTGAGTTTGTGCGGCTCGATCCGAAGATGACTGTCGCCGAAGCGTTGAAACATATCCGCTCCGTGGCGCAGGAAAAGGAGTCGATCTACGCGTGCTACGTCATGGATCCGGAGACGGACAAGCTCCTCGGGGCGATCTCGCTGCGCGATCTGGTGATGGCGGATCTCGATCGTCCTGTCGTCGCGGTGATGCGCCGCAAGCCGATCACGGTGAACGCGCTCGACGATCAGGAGCAGGTCGCGGAGAAGATCGGAAAGTACAACCTGCTGGCCGTGCCTGTTGTCGAGCAGGATGGAAGCGTCGTCGGTTTCGTCACGGTTGACGACGTGATCGACGTTTTGATCGAAGAGCAGACGGAAGACATTCTGCGCATGGCGGCGGTCGAGCCGGGTGCGATGGACAAGCCGTATTTTGATAATCCGATTCTGCGCGTTGTGCGGAAACGGATCGGGTGGTTGTTGTTGCTGTTTGTTGCGGGGACGCTCACGAGCGCGGTGTTGCACCGGTTCGAATCGGAGCTTGCGGCTGTGGTTGCGTTGGCGTTCTTTATTCCGCTGCTGATCGGGACTGGAGGCAATGCGGGCGCGCAAACGGTAATGACTGTGATTCGCAGTCTGGCGTTGGGCGAAGTCGGTGTGAGGCATGCGTGGCGGGTGGTCGCACGCGAGGCGACGACCGGCGTCCTTGTTGGGTTACTCGTGGCGCCGATCGCCTTCGTCCAAGCTCTGGTTTGGCGTGCCTCGCTGCCGCTAGCTCTAACGGTCTCGGTGACGATGTTAGCAATCTGCATTTGGTCGACGACGGTTGGATCGTTGATCCCTATTCTGGCCCAACGATTCGGCGTCGACCCCGCAGTTCTCTCAGCGCCGCTGATCACGACTCTCGTCGACGCCACCGGCCTGGTTATCTACTTCACAATCGCGAAACTGATCCTCGGTGTTTGAACCACGGATCAGAACTTGTACTTCAACGCAAACTGCATCTGTCTCGACGAACCTGAGTCGCCGGTTGGGAAACGCGTGTTCGTGATCCGGCCAAACGTTCCGGGAGGGCCAACCACGCGGTTCGGCTGCCCGAAGTTCGCATGATTGAACACGTCGAAGACCTCCCAGCGAAACTCGATCAACTGCGTCTCACTCAGTTTCGTTCGTTTGATGATCGAGACGTCGGTGTTGTTGAACCGGGGACCGATCACGACATTGCGGCCCAGGCTGCCAAAGCGTCCCACCGGGACGACGAACGGCGAAATGTCGAACCATTGCTCCGGCGTTCCCAGGATCCCGATCGGGCCGGTGACGTCAGGCCGCACAGTGTTGTTCGTGCCGGTGAACGTGCCGTTATTGATCACGATGTTCACCGGGTTGCCGCTCTGCGACTGGACGATGGTCGATAGCTGCCAGCCTTCCTTGAGCTGATTGCCGCGGAACGGCAGTTCATACAGCCCGCTGATCACGAAGCGATGGCGCGCGTCGAAGTCCGAAAGACCGCGACTGTCGCGGACGTTGTAGCTGTCCTGAATCACCACGCCCTGGCTGTTCAGCGAGTTGTAGTCGATCGACTTCGAGAACGTGTACGAAGCGTTGAACTGGAACCCGCGTGAGAACCGCTTCGTCGCGGTCACCCAGCCGGCGTTGTAACTCGAATTGCCAGTGCCTTCGATCTGCACGATGTTGTTCAAGGTCGCGCCAGGACGAATGTCACTCGACGACGAGACACTGCTGAACGGCCGCGCTCCGCCGTTGATCGGCTGGTTGATGTTACGAGAGAGGCGAAGATGCGTGCCCTTCGATCCGAAGTAGCCGACGGTCAGGCCGAGATCGTTTCCGATCTCGCGCTGGATGTTCAGGTTCCATGACTGAACGTACGCGTTGTCGAAGTTCGGATCGACGTTCGCCGGAGCAAGACCCGCGGCGCCCGCAACCAGCAGCGCGTTCGAGAACGTTATCGGGCCCGTGAACGTCAAAGGCGTCGCCAGCGGAGGATTCGAAGTGAGCGGCGTCACGACGTTGGTTACGGGTTGGTCCGTCAGGATCGCGTAAGCCGCGCGGACCGAAGTTTTGCCGTCTCCGAATGGATCCCAGGCGATGCCGACTCGCGGTTGGAAGTTCTTGTTGTTCTCTTCATAGACCTTGTCGATTCCGGAACCGACGCGAACCAATTCTCGGGTCGCGGGATCGAAAACAACGAAGCGGTCGTAGCGCTCGGTCGGCGTCATGTTCCAGTCGTAGCGCAGGCCCAGTTCCAGCGTCAGGTTCGGACGTACTTTGAAATTATCCTGAACGAAGAACCCGAACGCGTTCTGGATGATCGCGCTGGAGCGATCGCCGAGTGTGACGCTGAAGCCGTTTGCGTTGCCGGCAAGAAAACTGTTCACGTTTGCGAAGGTAAACGAGCCGGTGTCGAGCGTGAAGTTGTTGTTGTAAAACCGTCTTGCCTCACCACCAAACTTCAATGAGTGGTTCCCTCTCAGATAGCTGACGGTATCGCTGAAGACGACCGTCGTGTCCGCGCGGCCCTGCGGAAAACCAGCCGGTCCGCCGAGGTTGAAGATGAAACCGGTGATGCTGATTTGCGGCAGACCGATGTCGTCGTTGACGCCGTTGTTGATGCCGAAGTCAGCCGGATTGAGCTGCGCGTTCGGCGTGAAGGTGATGTTGATGCGGTTGAAGCCGAGGCGCGCCTCGTTGGTCAGGCTTGGACCAAAGATGTGCGTCTCGTTCAACGTGAAGATTTGACGTCGCGACTGGCGAGTGTCGCCAAAACCGGGCATCGTGTTGCCCTGAAGGTTTGGCTCGCCACGCTTGTCTTTCTGATGTGCGTAGTAGCCGTGGATGCGATCGTTGGCGCTGATATCGTGGCTTACGTCCCCGGTGAACTGGTCGATGTCGACAGGAGCGGTTCCGGAGCCGGCAAACCGTCCTACGGCAACGTTGTTGACGATGTCGACACTGGTGGCGAGCGGAATCAGAGGTAAGAGTTTCAAGACTGTGGGGTTCGTAACCGAAGCGCGTTGCGCGTCAGTCAACACGTTGCTCGAAAGGGTCAGGCCCTGTCGTTGCCGTGTGCCTTCGTAGCTAAAGAAGAAGAAGGTGCGGTTCTTTCCTTTGTAGCCGAAGATTGGACCGCCCTCGCCGAAGTGCGGCAGGTTCAATGGGCCGCCGATGTTGAAGCCGAATTGATTTCGCTTGAACGGCGGTGGTTCCGTGGTGCGATCGAAGAAATTGCGAGCGTCGAGGAGCTCATTGCGCAGAAACTCGAACGCCTCGCCGTGATAGTCGTTGTTGCCGGAGCGAGTGGCGATGTTCACGACCGCGCCGGAGTTGCGACCGTATTCCGCGCTGAACGTCGAGTTATCGACCTTGAACTCCTGAACGGTATTGATCGACGGCTGGAACGTGATCTGGTTCTGGACCATGTCGTTGAGGTTGATGCCGTTAATCATGAAATTAACGGTGTCTTCGCGGCCGCCGGCGGTGTTGAAAGCAAACGATCCCTGGCCGCGCAGCGGGGCCGTCAGGAAGCCGTTCTGCGGCGGCGTGACGGAACCCGGAATCAACAAGCCGAGGTCGACGAAGTGACGGCCGTTGAGCGGGATCTCCTGGACCGTCCGCTGGTTGATGACTGTGCCGACCGAAGTTGTCGTCGTCTCGATAACAGGCACGTCCGAAGAGACGAGCACCTGTTCGGAGATGGCGCCGACGTCCATCTGAAAGTTTTGCACGACGTTCTTCGCGACCTCGATCGTCACTTGATCGGCGACCTGGGTCTTGAATCCCTGGACTTTCACTTCAACGGAATAAACGCCCGGCGGCAATGCGGCGACTTGATAATTGCCGTCGCTGTCGCTTTGGGTGGTCCGCTCGGCGGAAGTGGCTCGGTTCCTGACCGTCACGGTGGCGTTCGGCAACACCGCGCCTTTGGCGTCAGTTACTGTTCCCTGTAGAACGGCGGTTGATTGGCCCAGTGCTGAAGGAGTCGCAAGGAGAGCGGCTACTAGCATCAAGACCGGGAAGAACAATGCGATCCTTTTGCGAAGCATAAATACCTCCTAAACATGGCGGGTGGGCTAAATTTTCAATCGGGGGAGGTGCTTAAGCACATCAAGCAACGGCGATGCCGTAACCACGGATCTGATCCGTGAGAATTTCCTCAGCAAATCGCTATTTCTTCCAAATTAAAAATCCAAAAAGGACAAGGCCATCCGAAAACCCAATAATCGCGCTTAGCGCCGGACGAGAAACTCCTTCAGTGCCTGCTCCATGTGATCGAACGACTCTGCACAAAACAGAATCGCCTGGTAGTGCGTCGGGTCGTAGACGTGGTTCGCCGCGGCGGCGACATCGAGCGGCCGGAGTTCCGCTTTGTGCATCTCCGCCAGTTCTCCCGCCGACGACAACAATCCCGTTCCGTACGCTTTGATACGTCCGTCTTCGCGCAGCACCCCAAACTCGATCGTGAACCAGTAGACACGAGCCAGCCGGTCCAGTTCGTCGGCGTCGGTCGTGCGTCTCACCGCTTCGCCGAACAGACGGTTGAGCTCCGCAAGGCGCGGGCTCGCCAGCGTTACGGCGTGGCCGATGATTTCGTGCGCGACGTCAGGTTCGGGTGTGTAGAGCGGCGTCGAGTGGTGGCGAATGTACTGCGTGCAGAGAAACACTCCGTTCGCCAGCGATTCGAGAAATATGCGCGGCTCGACGAGACCGGCTACGGGTTCGAGTCTGAAACCGCTAATGGCTTCGACTTTTCGGCTGATTTCGCTTAGCTGCGGGATGCGGTCAGTGTCGAAGTCGAGGCGGTCGAGGCACGCGAGATACTCGGCGCAGGCGTGTTCGCGGTGCGCCGGGCCAAGCGCGCGCCAGATCGTTTGCCAGACGCCGTGTTCGAGGTCGGTGTAAGGCGCCGGCGCTATCGCGTCGCCGGGCCGGTAGCTGCCGGCGATTTGTGCGATGGCGTTACGGCGGGCGCGGTATTCGGGATCCCGAAATCCGGGATGGTCGGGGTCGAGATCGACGAGACGCACCTCGACGTGGTCCTGTAAGACTGGTTTGGTTTCGATAGCGATCATGGTTTTCCTCTCGGTGAATAAAAAGTAAATAAAAAAACCGGCCGCCAATCCTCTGGAAGGATTGATGGCCGGTTTAGGAATCTTGTCTAAAGTGCCTAGATGTTCAGCATTCGACAGCCTCTCGCCCGACCGCTCCTTCCAGTGAAGAGCGGGCCGTAATAGTAATAATAGCGATAGAGGCTCTGGTGCATAATCCGCGCTGCCTTCAGCAACCGACAGGATAAGTGGTCACTCTGAAGCTCGTCAAGCAAATCCGTTATATCCGTGTTTCCTTGAGAACACGGATTAAAACTTCAACGCTTGTTTCGATGCGAAGAACTCGGTCCACGGGTCGCCTTTCTTTAAAAGGTCGGGGACGTTGGTGATGGTGAAGTCGGTGATCTTCACTCCCTGCGAGACCTGTTTCCACGTCAACGGCATCGAAACAGTAGCTTTCGGCTTTGCCCGCGCTGTAAACACCGACGCTAAACTCTTGCCGCGCGCATTCTGCATCCAGTCGACATAAACCTGCGTGCTCTTGCGCTTAGCGATGGTCCGTTCGACCGTGGCGATCGCCGGCGCGCGCCTCGCAACCTCACTCGCCAACAGCCTCGCAAACTCCGCCACCCGTTCGTATTCATTCGCCGGCTTCAACGGCACATAAACGTGCAACCCCGACGAACCTGAAGTCTTCGGAAAAACGTCCAGCCCGATCTCGTCGGCAACTTCCTTCACGACCAGCGCGACTTGCAACACGTTCTCCCACGGCGCGCTCTTCGGATCGAGGTCGATCGCAATCCAGTCAGGTTTGTCGAGATGTTTGACAGTCGAGTGCCACGGATGCTGCTCGATGTTTCCGAGATTGACGAAATGGATCACCGAACCGATCGTCGAAAACACAGCGTAATCGAGCTCACGTCCCTCCTGGTTCGTAAGCCTCTTGGTCTTGATAAACTCCGGCGCGCTTTCCAGGTCTTGCTGGAAAAACATCGGCGCCTTGATGCCGCGCGGCCAGCGTTGCAGTATCGCCGGACGGTCCTTCAGATACGGCAGAATGTAATCCGCGATCTTCAGATAGAAGCAGAGCAGATCAAACTTGGTGAGCTTTTCGTCCGGCCAGTAGATGCGATCGAGGCTGGTTACCGACACCTGCTCGCGCCCGATCTTTACGATCAGGTCGCCCTTGGGCCGGTCCAGGCCCAAAAATTCCTGGACCGTGACGATCATTCCACCCTTTTGTCGCGTTCTCTTCACCGCCATGTGTGTAAGTATAATGTGAGACCTGTCTCGGAGGTATATGTAATGCGTAGACGAACCATCACGATCGCGTTGATGCTGACGACTGTCGCGTACCTCGCCGTCGCGGCCACTGCCACCGCGCCGCAAACGGCCACTTACACTCTCGACGCGAGCCGCAGCAAATTCATGGCCCATGCCGACCGCAGTGGACTGCTGTGGTTCAAAGGGAAGGACCACCATCTGGCGGCGAGCGAGTTCACCGGCGAGGTCGGGATCACTCCGCAAACGATCACTCCCGCGTCGTTGCGTTTGGTCGTGAAGGCGGCTTCGCTGCATGAGACTGGAGCGGCGTTCACAGAGCAGCAGAAACAGATCATCGACAAAGAGTTGAAAGAGATCGTACTGCATCCGGATCAGTATCCGGACATCACTTTTCAGAGCACGAACGTAACGGCCAAGCCTGCCGGCACGGACCGTTACCAGGTGAAGATCGCAGGCAATCTGACGCTGCACGGCGTAACGCGCCCTGTGACGATCCCGGCCGTCGTTACGTTGAGCGGAAATGAGCTACGGGCGGTTGGCGAGTTCGAGATCGATCGCGACGATTACAAGGTGAAAGCCACGTCGGCGTTTCACGGGATGGTCCGTGTCAGCGACGAGATCGAATTCGAGTTCGACATCGTGGGACGCCGGCAGTAACTATTTGCTGTAGCCGTTCGGATGCGACTGCATCCAGCGCCAGGCGGAGTCGACGATCACGCGCAGATCCTGATACTGCGGCTCCCATCCGAGCTCGCTTTTGATCTTGTCTGAACTGGCGATCAGCACCGCGGGATCGCCGGCCCGCCGTGGTCCCATGCGCACAGGAATGTCTTTCCCGGTCACCTGCCTTGCCGTTTCGATGACTTCACGGACGCTGTAACCGTCGCCGCCGCAGCCCAGGTTGTAAATCGCGCTTCCGCTGGACGCTTTCAGCGCAAGAATGTGCGCGCGCGCCAGATCGATGACGTGAATGTAGTCGCGCAGGCAAGTACCGTCGGGCGTCGGATAGTCGTCGCCGTAGATCTCGACGTGAGAACGCTTCCCGCCCGCGGCCTGTAAGGCGATCGGAATGATGTGACTCTCCGGATCGTGATCTTCCCCGCACTTTTCACTCGCGCCCGCGGCGTTGAAGTAACGCAACGATACGTAGCTCAGTCCATACGCACGGCCGTACCAGTGCAGCGCCTTTTCAAACGCGAGCTTTGATTCGCCGTACGGATTGGTCGGGTTGTTTGGCGCGCTTTCATAGATCGGCTGCGATTCAGGTTCACCGTAAGTTGCCGCTGTCGAAGAGAAGACGATGCGTTTGACGTCGCATTCGACCATCGCGTCGAGCAACACAAGGCTGGCGAGGACGTTGTTGCGATAGTACTTCGAAGGATGCTCGACTGATTCGCCGACGAGCGACGACGCAGCCATGTGGACCACGGATTCAAGGCGATAATCTTTGAGCGTCTGTCGCAGCTTCTGGTCGTCGAGAAGATCTCCTTCGACGAAACGGGCGCCTTCGACGACAGCCTCGCGATGTCCTTTGGTTAGATTGTCATAGACGACAACGTCATGGCCGTCTTTCACCAACTCTTCGCTAACGACGCTGCCGATATAGCCGGCGCCTCCGGTCACAAGCACACGCACGCGATTAACCCTCCTTGATCTAATGAACTAAATTTTTAGGAAATGGCGACGTTGGGTTGGGTTGCCGCAGTGTCAGCCTGGACGGACTCGGAAGGAACATAGTAGAGAATGCGCCCGCAGTTATCGCACGTGATCACTTCTTCGCCGCGTCGTATCTCCGCCATGACTTGCGGCCGCAACGCCATGAAACACGCGGTACACGAACGATTGCGCGCCTCGGCGACAGCCACGCCATCGCGAATGCGCGCGCGAATCCTCGAGTACATGCCGCTCATCGACTTCGGCAGGTTCGCAAACACCTCTTCGCGTTCGATGCGCGCTGCTGCAAGACGTTCCGACTGCGACTTCGTCTCCTCGTCAAACAACTTGAGCCTGGCTTCACGATCGGAATTCAACGTCGCGATTTCGTCAGCCCGTTCTTTCAACGATGCTTCGGCTTGTTCGAAGGCGTCCATCTGTTCGAGGATTTGGGTCTCGAGCGCTGAGATCTGTTTGCGCGCGGCGTCGGCCTCGCGAATCGCCGCGGTGTACTCGTCCTGTTTCTTGGACGACATCAAGTTGCGTTCGGCGCGTTCGGCACGGCCGCGTTGGTCGATCACTTCAGTTTCGAGGCGGGCGCGGTTGTGTTTGGCTTCGTCGCGGCGGTTTTCAAGGGCCCTAATTTCAAAAGCGCGCCGATCGAATTCCGCTTCGATTTCGGCGCGCCTTTCTGGTATCGATTCCAGGTCTTTTTCTAGTTTCCGTATGGTTGTATCCAGATTCTGCAGAGCGATTAACTTCTGTAATTCCGCTTTCACTCTTTATGCACTCCTCAAAAGATCAGGGCTGTAAATGATCGCTTTCATCGTAGGCGATCATCACACAACCCACTCGTTCGGTGCAAGCGCACTCCGAGAGAACGCGTTCAGACCTTTAAATCGGGCCGCGAACAGGCCGCGAAATCTTAATGCGCGGCGTCCTGATGCGCATCGGCCTCATCTTGACGTCGACTGCCGGGACGGACGGAATCCGGATTTGCGGCATTTCGATCTCGATGTCGGGCATCACGGGGATCTCGATTCGAGGAATCACGATGCGGCGTCCCATTTGCGGCCGTCCGGGAGCGGTTGAAAAACCGCCCTGGCGCGGCGTGACGCGAATCGTCTGTTGCGACTTGTTGCGAATGATCGTCAGCGTGACGTCGCCGTCCTTCTTGTTATTAGCGACACGCGACAGATCGCCCGGTGAATCGACTTCTTCCCCGTCGATGGCAGTGATCACGTCGCCCGCTCTCACGCCCGCTTTCGCTGACGGCCCGTCCTCACTGACGGCAGTGACGAGCACGCCCTTCGCAACTCCGAAATAGTCCGCGAGCTGCTTGTTCAGTTGCATCGTGCTGACGCCGAGGCGGCGGCCGTTTCCGAGAATCATCGTCAGGTCGCCGAAATCGTGGTCGCCGAGCTCAAACCTGTCAATGTTCGGATATTCGAATTTCCAAGTTTTCGGCTCCAACTTGAAGGTCTTTCCATTGTTGGAGAACAAGTCCTGAGCGAAACCGAAATTGTTTCGCTTGCCCACGGTGGCGGTAAGTTCCTGCTCCGCGCCGTTGCGGCTGACGGTGACGCGCACCGATTGATCCGGCGCGATCTCGGACACGAGCCGGTTGAGCTTGCGCACGCTCGTGATGTTCTCGCCGTCCAGACGAAGAATCACGTCGTCTTTCCTCAGCCCAGCCTTCTCAGCCGGACTGCCCTGAACGACCTGTGTGATGCCCACGCCGCGCGGCTGGCTCATGTGGTAGCGCGCCATGTTTTCGCGGTTGATGTTTTCGGCGTAGACGCCGAGATAACCGCCGTCAGTAAAGAGTGAAAAGGTATTTGTGAACGGCTCATCAGGCGGTTCGGGCGGCTCAGGCGGGGTCTTGGGCTGTTGAGCAAGCGCCAAACCAGTAGTCAGAATGAGAGCAACGAGAAATCCGATCGAGTATTTCGCCTTCATACAGATTTCCTCCGGAAGAGTTTTGCCCTTACACGCAACACTCCACCCGGTGGTTCCAAAAAGTTTCGTTAATTCTGTGTTTGGGGTTTGTAGACTTCGGTCTGGCCGGCGAGCTCGACGGCGATCTTGCCTTCCGTATGGGCCAGATCGAGGTGCGCAACGGCTTCCGAAACGGCGAGAAACTTGTGAACGTCGTCCGCGCCCGGAAACATCTCCTGCCCGACCTGCCAGGCCGTGACGCCGCTCTTTTTGACGAGACTGATCACTAGCGCCTGCCGCTCCTGAAACGCGCGGAAGTAACGATTGAAGAGTTCCTCGTAATCACGAATCACGTCGCCGTGACCGCCGTAAACCAGCGTCGGCGAGCAGGCGCGCAAACGCGCGAGACTGACGAGATACTCGGCCAACGATGGGAAACGTCGCGACGGGTCGAGTGGATCCGGCGAAAGCACCGGGTTTGGAGTTATGCGTTTCAAAACACAGTCGCCTGCGATGAGCGTGCGATCAGCTTCGCGGAGGAACGAGCACGAGCCGGGCGTGTGCCCGGGCGTGTGAAGAATCCGCAGACTGCCGGATTCAAATTCGAGCTCCGCTTCGTCTTTCAACGACACACATTCGTTGTCGCTCAACGAGTCGGCGTACTCGCGCATGCCTTCGTACATGCGGCGCATCAGTTGAATCTCTTTGTCGGGAACTCCGGCGCGTTCGAGGAGCTTGCGATGTTCGTCGTACTCCAGCCGGCTGTGACGGTGGCCGGTCTCCCAGTCGTGAACGTAGACTTTCGCGTCTTTCGCTTCGTCGCGCACTGCCTTCGCGAGCCCGCAATGATCTTCATGTGCGTGCGTGAGGACGATGCGGCGAATGTCTGAAATCAGAAAACCGGCGGCACGCAAACCGGCGCGCAATGCTTCGACCGTGGCTTTAGTCTTCGGTCCGGTGTCGATGATCGTGATCGGATCTTCAGCGATCAGATAAACATTCACCGGACCGATATAAAACGGCGTCGGCAGCGAGATGGGAACGACACGCATGCGGGGATACCTGCAAAAGAACAAGTCAGGAAGGTGGGCAAGCGAAGCGCGCCCCCGCTCAAACGACAGCGGGGGCGTTGCCCCCTTCCGGACTTGTTCTTTTTAATAGACGTACTTGTTCGCCTGGATCATTTCATCCGCGATTCGCTGGCGCGCGGCGATGGTGTTCATCGGCTGCAACTTCGTGAATCGCCGCAGCGCGGCCAACAGCGTCCGCAACTCATCGCCTTCCGTCATGCCCGCCAGCGTGTGTTTTGCTTTCGCTTCGATTCGCTGAACGGCGTCGTTGCAGAACACGCGCGTCATGTCGAGACAGCGTTCGACGGCCGCTTCGCCCTGCGACTTCGCCAGCTTGCGCGATCTCAGTATCGCCGTCTCCATCGCGTAAGTGTCCATGATGATGTCCGCGATCCCCATCAGGATCTCCTGCTGGTCGCCGAGTTTCATCATGTACTTCTGCGCCGCCGTACCGAGCGTCATCAGCGCGACCTTCTTCGCGTTCTTCGCCAGCTTCTCTTCGACCGCCAACAGCGTATCGTCGTCATCAAAACCGCCGAGCGCAGGCGACAACACCTCGTCCATCAACGCCTGCGCGGCAGGCAGCAGCGCCAGGTTTCCACTCAGCGCGCTCTTCATCAGCCGTCCCGGAATCAACATGCGGTTGATCTCGTTGGTGCCTTCGAAGATGCGATTGATGCGCGAGTCGCGATACGCGCGCTCTGCCGGATAATCGGCGGAGTAGCCGTAGCCGCCGTAAATCTGCACCATCTCGTCGACGACGAAATCGCAGTACTCGGAAAGCGCGACTTTGATGATCGAACACTCCGCTGCGTACTCTTCAATCGCACGCAGCCGCGCGTCCATGTCTTTCGGATCGACCGTGTTCAAACGCTCTTCAATCATGCCGAGCGTGCGATAGATCATCGACTCGCCAACCCACGTGCGAATCGCCTGTTCCGCCAGCTTCGCCTTGATCGCGCCAAACGACGAGATCGATTTCCCAAACTGATGCCGCTCGTTTGCGTAACGCACCGATTCATGAACCATGAGCTTCATGCCGCCGGCGCACATCGCACCGAGTTTGAA